>NZ_VPBP01000018.1:0-65647 GCF_013418685.1 Acinetobacter sp. YH12129 | reverse complement strand
GTTTGGCCAGAAAAATGAGTCGTTCTCGCTGTTCTAAACTAAGTGGTACAGAAACAATCCGAGGCATGTGTGAACATCTGTTAACTAAAAAAACCTTTTCGCATGATTAGTTATTTTTGTCAACTTAATTTATTGGGGTTAATAATGGCCAAATTATCTTTAAACGGTTTAACAGACATTGACGGTTTTATTGCTGCAGCTTTGGTTGACAGCGAAAGTGGCCTTGCTATGGCAACACAAGGCAATAACGACATCGACTTAGAATTAGCTGCTGCTGGTAATACCGAAGTTGTACGCTCAAAGCGTAAAGTTGCCAAAGCATTGAATTTAAATGACTCAATTGAAGACATTTTAATTTTGCTTGAAGCTAATTTTCCGCTGTGTTGTTTTAAGCTTTTTTTGCATTGTGGATTTTGATCGGCGCTTAAAGCACGTGCCATGTACAGCTCACTTGCTGATGCATAGACTTGAGCAATATCTAAAGTTTCATTGTTACGCATTTTGTGAATACAGCTTTCAAGCGCATTTAAACAAGATTGGTCGCTTTCATTCACCATTAACAGGATTTGATGGCTAAATGTACTGAGCTTTTGATGGGTTAATATGCTGTCTGTTTTATTATTTAGTGACGCACTGAGTTGATTTTCTTGTAATTTGACCAATTGGCATCCACTGAGCAAACTCAGGCTGATGATACACATGAAACGAGCAGGTAAATGCGTGAAAGGCATCATTGGAAAGGTCACAGGCATCTATTTTTTGTTATTTTAACCTTTATAAAATAGTAAAAATAGGGCAGGTGTTACAGCGCTCAATCCTAGAAAATTACTACGTATGTATCCTTTCAAACTAAGCTAATGTTCGAATGCTGTGATACCAAAAAGTTGATTTGAGATTCAAACACTGTCACGTGTTAAATTTAATCTAATTGTGCTGCTGATTTTTTAAGGTCATATTGAGCAATTTATGATGAATGAATCTAAGTTTATCCAATACCGGATTCGACAACGTAAATGGATAAGCATCATCTAAGCCCATGCTGCGGTTCAACGCATTTAAATTAAAGGTCAAGGTCATCCAGTGTTGCAGCAATAGGTCAAAATCCTGAGCGCCAATCGGGTTCTCTTTCAGTTCTAAATTATTCAAATCTGACTTATTGGTTTTTACCACTAATCCTGCATAGTAGGCGGTTTCAAGAGTGTCCATCATGTGCAAATAATGCGCCCATGTTTCCGCCCAATCTTCCCAAGGATGCGTACTGGCATAGGAACTAACATAGTAATCCGCCCAATTTTGCGGCGCACCGTCATTATAATGACGTTTCAAAGCTTCACTATAATCTTGTCGTTCATCACCAAACAGTTCTCGAAATTCCTCAATCAGTTCAGGGTGTAAATGTTTGATCAAATCAAAATAATAATGACCGCTTTCATGTCTAAAATGACCTAGAAGTGTACGGTAGTTTTCACCCATTTTTATACGCGTTGTTTCGCGGTAAATCACATCTGCTTCACTGGCATTCAAGGTAATAATGCCATTGGCATGACCGGTCATAACAGGTGTATTTTCTGTTGGCATCAGAAAATCAAAACGAAGTCCAAAACGGTCATCTTGGCTACGTTTAGGACGCGGCATGGTATTGAGCTGCTGCATTAAATACAAAAAACGCCGTTTAGCATGTTCCAATCGTGCCCAGTACACAATATGGTCTGGGTTATCTAAGTTGGGAATGGTGTGCGTGAGCAGGCAAGACTCACAATAAATTTCCTCACTGTCAGCAGGCACCATCCAGTTACATACCTGATGATGCTGATAATTATGACAAGGTTTAAAGCGCTTTCCCTTTATTTCAGGATTTAAGGCAAGCCATAACGTACTGCTGTGCTTTTCAAAACAGCCCATTTGCTTTTCAGAGGCAATATAACCTAGCGCAGTCTGACAATTGACACAGTGTGAATTGGCAAAAAAGATTTGGTTAGAACATACCGCGCAGCTGAAATACTTCATAGGCGTTGAGTGATAAATAGAATGATCAATCAGTATAAATGATGTTCAATGTTGATGAAATAAATTGAACTTAGAGTTTGTTGCTTGTCGGTCAATGCTCTTGCTTAAGAACAACGCCCTTAATAAATGGTCCTTCATCAAATGACACATCGCAGCAATAGTGCAAATAAGTCGCTATTAGTGCATTTATTGCACAAATGATGAACAGTAAAATCTAAAAGAAAGTTAAAAGAACAAAATAATCGACCATTTTCATATTCCTCACTTGGCACAGATTCTGCATTTGTATCGATATTACGAAATAAATGTTTTGTATTACTCAAACAGGAGATGCATATGAACCGCCATCAATCTGCAACATTTCTGCATCAATTAAAGCAGTTTTTTATTGAGCTACTGAGCGCCCGCGCGGGTTTCTATATTCAGCAAAAAAAATAAGGAACAGCAGTGCCTAAACAAAAGCTGGCGCGTATCAGTATTACAGTGCCTGAAAAAACAGTCGATGCATTGGATCAAAAAATTGTCGATCAGCATTATGTAAGCCGTTCTCAGGCCATTGTCGACATGATCAATAAGCATCTGATTGCCGATCAGGAGCTACGCAATGAAGTGATGGTCGGCACGTTTACCTTACTTTATGACGCAAGTATTACGGCGCTACGTATTCAGCTTTTAGATTTACAGCAGCAGTTTTTAGAACAAGTGGTGAGCTCACTACATATTCAACTCGATGACCACAAAATTTTAGAAGTCATGATTCTGCAAGGCATCAGTTCAGAGCTAAAGGTTATCAGTCAGCATTTTTCAGCACTTAAGGGTGTGATGAAAGGACATTTGGAGTTGATGGACGCTGTAATGCCGCCAATTCCGCAAAATGCAAAGAATTAAGGAGTTTTAAAATGGGCCAATTATACCGTTCACAAGGTCAGTTTAAAGACCAAGTCACAGACCAACATCAAGCACATGCTAATGCAGGTAACCAAAGACCAAATCGTGCAAAGCACCATGCTCAATCTGTCAGCAATCCGAATACACCAACGTTTTTGTATACCAATACCAAATTTAACTGTAATACCATCGGGGAAATAGCACTATGATCAAAAAAGCCTGCTTATCTGCATCCGTTTTGACCGCCATCTTACTAGGTGGTTGTGACAATACGGCCAAAACACCTGAACCAAATGCTCAGGCAGAAGGCACTGTCAATACAAAAGCCATTACGATCGGCTATAGCGACTGGCCGGGTTTTGTCGCATGGCAAGTTGCTATCGAAAAAGGCTGGTTGAAAGAAGCCGGCGTCAATGTAGACTTTAAATGGTTTGATTATTCAGCTTCACTATCTGCATTTGCGGCAAATCAGTTGGATGCTGTTCTAGTCACCAATGGTGACAACTTAGTCACGGGTTCTGGCGGCACGAAAGGCGTCATGATTATGGCGACGGACTATTCTGCGGGTAATGATGTCATCATTGCTAAAGATGGCATTAATAGTCTAACTGATTTAAAAGGAAAAAGTGTCGCGACAGAAAAAGGCTTGGTTGATCATTTGCTTTTGACGACGGCGTTGGATGATGCAAAAATTCAAGCCTCTGAAGTAAAGTTGGTCAACACCATGACCAATGAGCTACCACAAGTATTTGCAAGTCCTGATATTGCTGCGATTGCCGTGTGGCAACCGGTTGCAAATCAAGCGCTGAAAGCAGTTGCTGGCTCTAAAATCATTTATACATCGAAAGATAAACCCGGTCTGATTTACGACACATTAACCGTCAACATGACGCATTTATCTGCCAACAAAGAAGAATGGAAAAAAATCATTCAAGTTTGGGATAAAACGGTTAAATACATCAACGACCCTGCAACGCATGCCGATGCAGTGAAAATCATGTCAACCCGAGTTGGTGTTGACCCTGCACAATATGAACAGTTTATTGGAGGCACACATTTATTGGACTTGGCTGCCAATAAACAAGTCTTTAAAAAAGGTACAGGATTTGATTCACTTTATGGCTCGAGTTATCACGTGAACAAATTTAATGTTGCCAATGGCATTTATAAAACCGAAATGGATGTCGATGGATCAATCTATCCAACGTTGGTTGAAGAACTGAAATAAGTTGAAATATAGCTAAAAAAAGCCCTGAATGATGTAAAAATTTCAGGGCTTAACAACATCAAATTAATATCCATAAAAAAATAACGAAGGGCAGAACTCAAGCTTCTTCATCCATCGCATTGGAATAAAACTTCACACCCAATTTGATTCGGTCACGGCCTTGGCTCATACGCCAGCGGTTGGTATCGCGCAGTGAATACACACAGCCGCAGTATTCCTGCTGATAAAATTCTTCTTTTTTACTGATTTCCAGCATACGCACAGCACCGCCATTTTTACGCCAGTTATAGTCCCAATAGGTTATTCCGTCATAATGTGAAGCTGAACGATGCCCGCAGTCATTAATCTGCTGCATATTTTTCCAGCGTGAAATACCCAATGAACTGCTGATTAGGCTAAAGCCATGTTCTGCCGCATATAATGCAGTACGTTCAAAGCGCATATCAAAACACATGGTACAGCGGAGGCCTTTCTCAGGTTCATTTTCCATGCCTTTGGCGCGTTCAAACCAGTTGTCAGTGTCGTAATCACAGTCGATAAACGGAATGTTGTGTTTTTCTGCAAAGCGGATATTTTCTTCTTTGCGGATTTCATATTCTTTAACTGGATGAATATTGGGATTGTAAAAAAAGATCGAAAAATCAATACCAGATTCAATTAATGTTTCCATGACTTCGCCAGAACAGGGCGCGCAGCAAGAGTGTAATAAAAGTTTGTCATGACCTGCTGGGAGAGTCAGTTTCTGACGTTCAAGTTTGTTTGACATAATAATAAGGTATAAATATAAACCTTATATTTTAGCGATTCATGTACCTTTCAAAGCTCGAATATGCTGATTATTTCTAAGTTTGAGCTGAGTCAGATTCAGTACAGTGACTTAAAATTGAAACAAATTTAAAGATCTATTTGTTTTATTTCACGTTCATCTGCTGATTCCATTCAATTTGAAAATCATGTGCCAATTGGTCTAATTGAGTTGCTTTAAGGTTTTTAATCAGCACTTCTTGCGCTTCAAAAAAGGCATGATCAAGTGCCCGATTGACCACCAGTTCTACCAAGCAGTCTGGCTGCATATTTTCATTGCCAATGGCGAAAATAGAAGGTTCACCGACAGCAAGGTAAATGTCATACAGCGAAATGTCATGCAGGGGTTTAATTAGACTCCAGCCGCCACCTGGGCCTTTTTCAGAATCAACAAATCCATGTTTTTTTAAGCCAGACATGGTTCTACGCACCACAACAGGGTTTGTTTCCAGCATTTCGGCAATCTGATCTGAAGTGAAAGGCTTATTTTCACGTGCCATATGCAACAGGACATGTAGCATTCGTGAAAGTTTACTGTCTTTACGCATGAGGAAATAGATTATTGGGGGAATTTATAGATTGTAACATTAAAAGTTTCTTATACGCATATTAAATGATATAGTAACTTTAAAAGTTACATATAGGGCGTTATGAACATGAATTATGAAGTTGTGATTATTGGCGGTAGTTATGCAGGGCTTTCTGCGGCTTTACCTTTAGCACGTGCACGTCGCCGTATTTTAATTATTGATGCAGGGCAACGCCGTAATCGTTTTGCCGAACATTCACATAATTTTTTAACCCAAGATGGCCGTTCCCCAAGTGCTATTGCAGAAGACGCTAAAGCACAATTAGAAAAGTATTCAACGATTTCATGGCTTGCTGAAACTGTTACAGATGTAAAAGCGGTTGATGGAAAATATTCAGTTATCGCAGGTGATCAGCACATTCAAGCTGAAAAAATGATTATTGCGACTGGCGTACGTGACGAATTGCCTCAAGTTGATGGTTTGGCCGAACGTTGGGGGAAATCTGTTTATCACTGTCCATATTGTGATGGTTATGAACTAAATTTAGGTGAAGTCGGCATGCTGGTATCGGGTATGCATTCGTTACATATGGCATTGATGCTACCAGATTGGGGTAATACAACGCTGTTTTTAAATGATGCCATTAGTGCAGATCAATTGGATGATGAGCTATTAGCGAAGCTTTCAAAACGTCAAATTCAGATTGAAACGCGCAAAATTTCACGTATCGAAGGGCTTTGTGAGGTAATTTTTGATGATGGTGAAAAAACAGTGCTTGACGGTTTGTTTGTTTCAACTGTGACTCGTTTGCAAGCAGATTGGATTCATCATTTAGGTTTAGAGATTGACTGCAATGAATATGGCGAGGCCATTAAAACTTCGCCAGCCAAGGAAACAAATGTTAAAGGGATCTATGCTTGCGGTGATGTGACCCGTTCTGGCGGTTCAGTTGCATTATCTGTAGGTGATGGTGCGATGACAGGAATTGTGGCGCATAAATCTTTCATTTTTTAAAGTGATTGCATAGCTGCTAACAAAGATAGGGCAAGTATCTAAATGAGAAATTTAGATATTTGTATCTACATATAAGAAATCACAAAATCAGTTAATTATTTGATCTTTTTTCAGTTTAAGCTGAGTTTAATTCACTTAGGTTAATAAATAATCATATTCTAAAAGTAGACATTCTAATTGATGAGTTTCATTTTTACATCAAAAAATCAGCAAAATTCTGATATGAATACGCAAACAATAAAATCATAAGATATTGTTTATACAATAATTAATTGAATATTATTCTTTGGGGTGATCAGTTTTAAAGTGCGCTCATTGAGCTAAATTGAAATAAATTCATCTTATAAAATTACCAAACATGAATTTCACTCATTTTGGATTGAGGTTAAATCATTTTTATTCATCTTAAGATTCACGTATAAATTACTCCATACAGAAATTTTGATTATTTTAATTTTAGGGTAGTGAATCTCCATGAGTAATAAATTTGCATGTTCAATCAAACGTATCCGCTTTGATGAAAACTATAAACCAGCAGACAATACACGTCTAACAACGAACTTTGCCAATTTGGCGCGCGGTGAGCACCGTGAAGAAAACTTACGCCGTACATTGGCAATGATTAATAACCGCTTCAATACTTTGGCCAGCTGTGACAACCCAAATGCTGACCGTTATTCACTTGAAATTGACATCATTTCTGCGGAGCTGGATGTAGAAGGCAATGGTCAAACTTTCCCGTTTATTGAAACATTAAAAAGCACCATCATCGACCATAAAACCAATGAACGCATTGAAGGCATGATCGGCAACAGTTTTTCATCGTATGTGCGTGACTATGATTTCAGTGTGGTATTGCCAGCACTCGGCTGCAAGTTCAATGAAAAACCTGAAGATTTTGGCGATTTACACGGCAAGCTTTATCAACACTTGATCAATTCAGACGTATTCAAAGCTGAATTTAAAAAACAGCCTGTCATTTGTTTAAGTGTTTCAACGACAAAAACTTATTACCGTACTGCAAATGTGCATCCGATTTTAGGTGTGGAATACACCAATGATGACTATTCACGTACCGATGATTATTTTGCAAAAATGGGCTTAAGTGTTCGTTACTTCAAACCTGAAAATGCGACAGCGCCATTGGCATTCTATTCAGCAAATAACTTGCTGAGCGACTATACAGATTTTGAACTGATCAGCGCGATCAGCACCATGGAAAGCTTCCAAAAAATCTACCGTCCTGAAATTTACAATACCAATGCGACAGCAGGTTTAGTTTATCAACCAAGCTTAAGCTTCGGTGATTACTCATTAACCCGTATTGTGTATGACCGTGTTGAACGTGGCCAGTTGGCAGTTAAACAGGGCAAATGGACAGAAGAGAACTTTATCCAGCCATATAAAGACATTCTGAATGAGTGGGCGGCTAATTATAGTATTGAAAATGCAGACGCGGCTTAATTTTAAATCACGAATGATTTAAAGCAGCTGTTTTAAAGAATATGTTTCATGCATCAGTTAATTTTTGATCAATATTTATTTCATAAAGAAATTTCCCTCTCCTTTTAAGGAGAGGGTTAGGGAGAGGATTTATATGAAAAGTGCCCTCATCCTCTTGCGGAGCATGCCCCTCATCCTCTTGCGGAGCACGCTCCTCATCCCAAAGGGAGAAGGGACTCTCAATATGAATTTAATAATCAATTGATGACATTTTGTTTTTGCGAAATTTAGAATATAGAGATAGAAGATCGAATATGGCCATTTTACTCCCAACTTCAACTGCTGGCAGCTTACCTAAACCATCTTGGCTGGCTGAACCTGAAAAATTGTGGTCAGCATGGAAACTTGAAGGCGAAGAATTATTAGATGCAAAACGTGATGCGTTGAAATTATCTTTGCATGAACAAATCCATGCAGGCATTGATATTGTCAGTGATGGTGAACAAACCCGTCAGCATTTTGTGACCACATTTATTGAACATCTTGAAGGGGTAGATTTCGAAAAGCGTGAAACGATGCGTATTCGTAATCGTTACGATGCAAGTGTCCCGTCTGTGGTGGGCGAAGTATCGCGTAAGAAAGCAGTGTTTGTTGATGATGCAAAATTCCTACGCAGCCAAACCAATCAGCCGATCAAATGGGCACTGCCTGGCCCAATGACGATGATTGATACTTTGTATGATGGTCATTACAAGAGCCGTGAAAAATTGGCTTGGGAATTTGCTAAAATCCTGAATCAAGAAGCGTTAGAGCTTGAAGCGGCAGGCGTAGATATCATTCAATTTGATGAGCCTGCGTTTAACGTATTTTTTGATGAAGTCAATGACTGGGGTATTGCGACCTTAGAGCGTGCGCTTGAAGGTTTGAAATGTGAAACTGCTGTTCACATTTGCTATGGTTATGGCATCAAAGCCAATACCGATTGGAAACAGACTTTGGGTAATGAATGGCGCCAATACGAAGAATCATTCCCGAAACTGCAGCAATCTAAGCTCGATATTATCTCGCTTGAATGCCAAAACTCTCGTGTACCGATGGATTTAATCGAACTGATTCGCGGTAAAAAAGTGATGGTTGGCGCCATTGATGTAGCAACCAATCAGGTTGAAACAGCAGAAGAAGTAGCTAATACATTACGCAAAGCATTGCAGTTTGTAGATGCCGACAAGCTATATCCTTCAACAAACTGCGGTATGGCGCCTTTACCTCGCCAAGTGGCGCAAGGCAAACTAAATGCGTTAAGCGCAGGCGCTGCCATTATTCGCCAAGAATTGACCGCATAAATTCGAGCTGACTCGGTTTCATGTAAGGGCAATAAGTAAATTAAATTTGCTATTGCCCAAACCTGAGAAAGAGATAAGCCATATAGACCATTGAGATTGAAGAGATGATTGAAGCAACTGATTTTAGAAATGCAATGTCTTTATTGACGACTGCAGTCAACGTGATTACGACTGAAGGCGAAGCAGGCATGCATGGATTTACAGCATCAGCAGTATGCAGTGTGACAGATACACCGCCAACTTTGCTGGTTTGTATGAATCAATCCTCTCGTTCTCATGCGCATTTTCTTGAAAATAAAGTTCTGTCTGTCAATGTTTTGGGCGCACGGCATGAGCAAATTTCCAATGCTTTTGCTTCAAGCAAATTCAGTTCGGAAGAGCGGTTTAAATTGGGTTCTTGGACCACATTAGAAACAGGTTCACCAATACTCAAAGATGCTTTGGTCAGTTTTGACTGTCAGATTGAACAGATTCAAGAAGTGGGTACGCACAGTGTGTTTATGTGCCGTGTGGTCGCAATCAAGCAAAGTCAGCAGGAAGAGAGTTTGGTGTATTTCAACCGTGCTTATCATGCTGTAGGTCAAGTGGAGTTGGCTTAAACCAGTCAGACTTCTTCAATACATCACTTTAAAAGTATCTATTTCGTGGAACTCATTACTTTCTTAATTATTGGCGCATTTGCAGGTTTTGCTGCGGGGCTGTTTGGTGTCGGTGGTGGCACCATCATTGTGCCATTGCTCTATATTGTTTTTAGCCAAATGGGCTATAGCCCTGATGTGATTATGCATTTGGCGCTTGGTACATCTTTGGCTACGATTGTGGTGACATCGATCAGCTCCTTAATGGCGCACAATAAAAATGGCGCTGTGATTTGGCCTGTATTTAAAAATTTAGCTCCGCCAATGGCGATTGGCTGTTTTGCAGGCGCGGGCATTGCAGGCTGGCTGTCAGGTTTGCATCTGCAAATGATTGTCGGTGTGTTTTTACTTTGGGTGGCTTATAACATGTTTATGGGTGCAAAAAAGCCAGTCGATCCCAACAAAACACTGCCATCTACAGGCAAGCAAATTGTGGCGGGTTCGGGTATTGGCGTTGCATCGGCCATCTTCGGGATTGGCGGCGGCAGTATTACGGTACCGTATTTAACGGCAAATGGCGTGGTGATGCAAAAAGCGGTCGGGACGTCTGCGGCTTGCGGTTTACCCATTGCCATTGCTGGTGCATTAGGCTTTATGTTTTTTGGTATGCAACAGCAAGTTGAAATTCCAAATACCATTGGCTTTATTCATATCTATGCCTTTTTGGGCATTAGTGTGATGAGTTTCTTTACGGCTAAATATGGCGCGAAAACTGCGCATGCGCTTTCACCAGCAGTACTGAAAAAATGTTTTGCGGTGCTGTTATGTATTGTTGGATGCTTTTTTCTAGTGAAAGGCATTTTATAGAAGCCGACTGATCACAGTTAATTCATTCGAAACGTATGCTCTAGTGTGCAACAGCAAGCTAGAGCATTTTTATCTATAGCAATTTAAGTCTTTAAAATTTCAGAGATATTATTTAAAAACTTCATTTCAAAACTGACATTTCAAAGCTCTGTGCTTTTAGAAAAAACATTAATAATCACAATGCCTAATAAAATAAAGGCCAAACCAATCATGGCAGGCAGGTCTAAATTTTGTTTAAACACAACCCAGCCCACACATGAAATAAGCACAATGCCTGCAGCGGACCACATGGCGTAGGCTAAGCCCATGGGAATCGATTTAAAGGTCAAACCTAAAAAAAAGAGCGCAATGGCATAGCCCAACACGGTAAAAATAATCGGTACTAGTTCGGTAAAGCCATTACTGGCTTTTAAGGCGGATGTAGCAATCACTTCGGCAATGATTGCAATGAGCAAATATATAAACGACATTGATTTCCTATAGGCATTCTACTGCATGGTGCAAGAGGTGCTGTTTTTCATTTCGTAACCAATCTGTGCTTTCTGTCGTGGTATCAGTGTGATGCTGAAATGCATAATGTGGAACATAAATATCCACCTCAAATATCAGCTGTATTGCTTGACCGTTAATAATTAGGTTTTGCTTTAAATGTGTTTCATCAATAAATTCAAAATGATCAAAATTAAGTGATTGATCTTGCTGAGAGGAAGTCGTTGTATAGTACTTATGCAGACCATCTACAGCGATGGATACTTCAAAGCTTTCAATCACCTTTTCATATATAGTAGGTGCAGATGATATGTTGATGCTGGCAACTGTTTGCTGATCTGTAGGTAAACGGCTCAGTGCGAAGGCCACATGCTTATCACAAATAATTAAACCGCCATCCATCGGCAATGGTTGATGACTTTCTACATCGAGGGCTGACTTCAAACGCAGGCCTAAAAATAGCCCTTCATGCACTTGCTGACGCCAGTCTTCGACATACGCATTGCTTGGAGAGAATTCTAAAATACAGTTGCCAATCGCATGCAACTTGGCAGGCTCTGGCCATTGCACATGATTTTGATAATTTGAGTGTGCTTTAACGTCCCAAGACAATAATTGTTGTTTAGCATCCCATAGGGTGTTACCAATCCAGCCTTGACGCTCATTCACTGGCGTATTTTCACGGCTTTTAAAACGTAGATCGATGGTGAAACTACGCGATTGAAACCAATAAACAATGGTTTTTTCATCCGTTAAACCATTCGAAAAACTAATACTTTTACGACGAAATGCACCATATAAATAGTCAGGAATAGGACCTGAAATCTCTTGGCTGGCTGGAAGCTGTGCTAAAGCCTGAAATAGATTCATGCACTTGCTCCTTGTATTTCCATATTTTCATCCATGCCAAATGAAGACAAAGGCACGGCATTTCTTAGACTTAGCTCTCCTGAAGCGATACGTTTTTTGAGATAACTAAAGGTTTGCGCGGTTTGATTAAATAAATGTTCACCACCAATTAAGGGTTGATATCTAGGCGTTTCAGTTGAATGTACTGGCTCAATGATCGTATCGTAATTGCAGGCGCAGAATAAGGGGAAAGAGTAGCGTTCTTCAGAGACTTTTTTAACACGGTGTTTGGTGGCCAAATATTTGCCATTCGACAAAATTTCCATCATGTCGCCAATATTCATCACCAAGGTATTTTCAATCAATGGAATATCCATCCATTCACCTTGTTTATTTAATACTTGTAAACCTGGTGCCGTCGGCAAGAGCAGTGTAAAACACTCATAGTCTGTATGTGCGCCAATACCTTCAGCGTCTTTCACTTCAGGGTTATACGGATAATGGATTAGACGCAGTTGGCTGGTCGGATGGGTAATTTTGCGCTCAAAAAAATGCTCATCTACATTCAAAGCTAAAGCAAAGGCCTGAAAAATCTGCTCACTAATACTGCGTAAATGGCAGTAATAATCACTGACGGTACTTTTAAATGTGGCATCATTTGGCCATAACGTAGGGCCCAGCAAGGGAAATGCCGTCGTTTCGCCGTGGTAATCATAATTGACGTCATAGGCTTCTTTTAAGTCGTAGCTGTTGCCTGCAAATTGTTCTTCACCAATTGGCACATAGCCACTATGATTTTTCGACAGCCCAATATAGTGTTGCATTTTACTGGCGGTATCTTGTTGAAAATAACGCTTTGCCACCTGAATCAGTGATGTCGCAAAATCAAAATTGAACTGATCGCCTTTTAAATATAGAAAACCAACATCTTTACAGGCTTGATCCAACGCGGTTGCCACCTCTAAGCGTTCTGACAGTACTGTGCTTTGCATTTTTGAAATATCAACAAGTGGCAAAACATAAGATTCATTCATCTTCAACTCCTATAATGTTGGCCGTCCAACGCTGTAGTACATCATTTAGGCCGTCCTAAAGATGAAGAGGGATTAATCCAGTTATTTTTGCGTACTGACTTGGGTCATACGCGGAATTTTCGGTAGGTTTTCCATCGCTGGGTCGAGCTCGTCTTCCTGCGCATGTACCAAGAAATCCACCCGTTCGCGCAGTTGTTTAAATTCAGGACTCAGCATGAGTTCAGGATTACGAGGACGGGGTAAATCGACCTCAATTATTTCTTTAATTTCACCAGGATTGGCTTTGAGCGCCACAATACGATCCGCCAATAAAATGGCTTCATCCATGTCGTGGGTCACAAAAATGATGGTGATATCAATGTTTTGCCAAAGATCCATTAAATGTTTTTGCATTTTTTGACGGGTATGCGGGTCAAGCGCGCCAAACGGCTCATCCATCAATAATATTTTTGGTTCATTGACCAATGCGCGGGCAATGGCAACGCGTTGTTTCATCCCGCCAGAAAGCTGATGCGGATACTGATCTTGGTATTTGTCTAGACCAATAATATCAATCCATTCTCGGGCGCTGGATTCGGCCGAAGCATTGCTGGCACCTTTCATTAAAGGGCCAAACATCACATTTTCTTTGACCGTTTTCCATGGAAAAAGCGTGTAGCCTTGAAACACCATGCCACGCTCAGGGCTTGGGCCTTCAATCGCTTGGTCATCGACCAGCAATTCACCGCTACTGTAAGGATCAAGCCCAGCCACAATTCGGCTAAAGGTTGATTTACCGCAACCCGATGGGCCAATCACGCAGATAAATTCACGTTTATGAATCTTTAAATCCAACTGATTTAAAATAGTGCGTTCAGTTTTGCCGTGCTTGAAACTTTGTGTAAGTTTTTTTGCTTCTAAAATGACAGGGCGTGCATAAATTGCATCGAAATAAGTGGTGGCATTAAACTCTGTGCTGTTCATTATTTTGCTCCTGCTTTCCATTTAAATAGACGTTGACCGAGTTTCATTAGCACCACATCGCACACCAAACCAATCACCCCAATGATGAGGATTGCGGCATAGACATTGTCAAAGTTTTGGTAACGCGCTTGTTGGGTGATAAACCAGGTAATCCCAGAGGTTGTGCCGATCAGTTCAGATACGATCAGATAGGTCCAAGCCCAGCCGAGCAATACACGCAAGTCGCGGTAAATATCAGGAAGCGCTGCTGGAATCACCACATGAAATAAGCTTTTCAATTTATTGGTGCCCAGCGTAAAACCTGCTTCGATCAGGCCACGGTCAACCATCCGTGTGGTATTGGCAATAATCAGAATTTGCTGAAACAGCGTACCAATCACGATAATGGCGATTTTAGGTGCATCATTAATACCTAAAATCGCAACGGCTAATGCACCAAAAGCAGGAGCGGGCAAGTAGCGGAAAAACTCAACAAAGGGTTTGGTCAGTTGTGATATTTTTTGAGAAAAACCGCAAAGAATACCCAGCGGAATACCGATGAGAGAGGCAATAAAAAATGCGCTGAACACAATTTTAATACTGTGCCATAAGCTTTGATGAAACCATGGGGCATCAGGCTGAGCTGGTGGAGTTATAAAAGCCGTAACTAATGCTTTTGCCACTTCATGCGGTGCAGGTAGATAGATTGGATTGACCAGTTTACCTTGCGGCGGTTCTGCGCCTGCATTGACCGCAGATTGCGCTTCAGCATAAAACACCGCTTTGTCTACACGGCTATCCACCTGAAAATAAGGCACACTGCCAGACTGAGTAATTTGCACCTGCGGATGCCATAAAAATGGCAAATAACTCACTGCACACCAAATGAGCACAGGGATTAAAAATGATCCTAAGCCAAGCAATAGCTTACTTTTTGGACTGAGCTCTCTTGCGACATAACCCATACTGACCAAGCCCCAATATTACTTTTTTAATAAAACGTAATACCGTTAAGCAATTTGAATGCCAAACGCGTGTATGCCGTGATTTATTGGTCTTATGCCAAGTTAGATAGGCTATAAACAACAAAAAGCCTGCAAAAGTAGCAGGCGATATCATTTTTTTGATCGATACTGATGCCAAAATGTACTTTTATGGCGCAAGCAATTGCAAAAAAAGTTTTTTCATTCCTTCACTCGCACCCGCTTTAATCAGTTGATACTGCTCAGGTACACGCTGATAATCTGCTTTCGGGTCGATATAAAAGGCACGGCAGTTGGCTGGGATTTCGTGAATCAATCCAGCCACAGGATAGACAGCCAGACTCGTACCAATCACAATAAAAATATCTGCTGTTTGCACACTCACACTTGCATCTTCGTAGGCAGGAACTGCTTCGCCAAACCAGACCACATGTGGCCGTAAAGGATATCCTTCAGGGCATTTATCAGTATCTAAGTTTAAATCAGCACCTTCAATGGGAAACAATTCCTGCGTATATTGCGCCTGAGGGCCAGAGCTTTTTGCGTAACGAATATTTCCATGCAGATGTAGTACATTTTGACTGCCTGCACGTTCATGTAGGTCATCAATATTTTGAGTAATGACTTGTACATCAAAAAAATCATCGAGTTCAGCAATTAATTTATGCGCTGCATTTGGCTCTGCGGCTAAAATATGTTTACGGCGTTCATTATAAAAACGCTGTACTAAAGAAGGGTCACGTGCCCAAGCTTTAGGTGTGGCCACATCTTCAATACGATGCTGCTCCCAAAGACCATCACTATCACGGAAGGTATTGATGCCGCTTTCTGCGCTCATGCCGGCACCTGAAAACACCACAATTTTTTGCATAGATATTTAGCCTTATATTTTAATTGATGAGTCCATTGCGTACGGTTGCATGTATTGAACGAATAATTCAGCGAATTTACTGTACTCAAAATATAGCGATTACTTCAACTTAGCTGATGCAATTCTTGTAGCACCCAATCGACAAATTTTTGTATTTGCGGTGAACTGTCTTGGCTCGAATGGACTAAATAATATTTTCGGCTACCGTGCAGTTTTTTATTTGATGCAATCACCAATTCTTTTTTTCTCAGTTCTGCTTCAATCAGCATTTGTGGAATCAGTGCCATACCCATGCCATGACTGGCGGCCACAGAAAGCATGGAAAAAAGTTCATGTCGCTGACCATCGAAAGGTTTGGGATGCTGAATCTGATGGGCCTGAAACCATTCTTGCCAAATACTTGGACGGGTGGTTTGCTGTAATAAGGGCAATTGAAGCAATTCTTCATCGCTTAAATTAAAACTGTGATCATCGGTCATTTCCGCAAGTGGAAAGTTGTTTTCAATCAATTTGGGGGAGCAGACAGGAACTACTTCCTCATCCATTAAATAATGCGCTTGAATGCCAGGCCAATGCTCAATTTGCTGTTGCGTTCCTGCAAAAATAGCTGCGTCAAAGACATTTTCATTAAACAAAAAAGGTTTGGTACTGGTTTCCAAATGCACGGTAATTTCAGGATGCTGTGAATTTAATTTATGTAATTTTGGCAACAGCCAACGTGTGGCAAACGTTGGCACAACGCCCAGCTTTAAAGTACCACCTAAGCCTTTGTGCGTCATGATATCAGAGGTGCTTTTTTCGATGCCTTGCAAAAAGGGTTTAATACTTTTTGCATATTGTTTGCCTGCTTCTGTGAGATCGACACCGTGACGTGTTCGGCTAAATAGCATGACACCTAAGTACTCTTCAAGCTGCTGAATTTGGCGTGACACGGCACTTTGCGTAATAAATAACTCTTGAGAAGCATGCGTATAGCTTGCGTGTTTTGCAGCAGATTCAAAGCAAATTAAGCTTTGCAATGACGGAATATTACGCCGCATAGATAAAGTCCTTTTTATCGATAGGTATCACAAAATGGCATATAAGAATGATTTTCATATACCACTATAGTCTATAAATAAAGCAATCCGCAGTTCAAATCAGTGGCTAAAGTGCTTAACACGCCGTGAACAAAGCTCAGGTATGCGAAAGGCGCATATCTACATGCAAATTAATCGTTTGAATGAATCACTTTTCACACATAGCATCGAATAAAACAAAGAAAGCCCGAAAAAGCAGAGGATGCGATGAATCAAATGGTCAATGTAAAAAAACCAAAAGTACAATTTAACTGGCAAGATCCGTTTCTTTTGGAACAGCAATTAACTGAAGAAGAACGCATGATTCGCGATACTGCGCATGCATACTGTCAAGAGCGTTTACAGCCACGTGTACTCGAACAATTCCGCCATGAAAAAACCGATGCATCTATTTTCCGAGAAATGGGCGAACTTGGCTTACTTGGCCCAACGATTCCAGAGCAATACGGCGGCGCAGGTCTAAACTATGTTAGCTATGGATTAGTTGCACGTGAAATTGAATATGTTGATTCTGGCTACCGTTCAATGGCCAGCGTGCAAAGTTCTTTGGTGATGGTGCCGATTAATGAATTTGGCTCTGAAGAGCAAAAACAGAAATACCTACCAAAACTGGCAACAGGCGAATACATTGGCTGTTTTGGTTTAACTGAACCAGATCATGGCTCTGACCCAGGTAGCATGATTACTCGTGCAAAAAAAGTCGAAGGTGGCTATCGTCTCACGGGTGCAAAAATGTGGATTACCAACAGCCCAATTGCCGACGTGTTTGTTGTTTGGGCGAAAGAAGTATCGCCTGAAGGTAATGTTGGTGACATTCGTGGTTTTATTTTAGAAAAAGGCTGGGAAGGTCTATCTGCTCCTGCAATTCACGGTAAAGTTGGCTTACGTGCATCGATTACCGGTGAAATTGTGATGGACAATGTCTTTGTCCCTGAAGAGAATGCTTTTCCAGAAGTACGTGGTTTAAAAGGTCCATTTACCTGTCTAAATAGTGCTCGTTATGGTATCGCTTGGGGCGCAATGGGCGCAGCTGAGTTCTGTTGGCATACAGCACACCAATACACCATGGACCGTAAACAGTTTGGCCGACCATTGGCAGCGAATCAGCTGATTCAAAAAAAACTTGCAGATATGCAAACTGAGATTGCCTTGGGTTTACAAGCTGCGCTTCGATTTGGACGTATGAAAGATGAAGGCATTGCTGCTGTAGAAGGCACATCATTAATTAAACGTAACAACTGTGGCAAGGCTCTAGATATTGCCCGCGTAGCGCGAGACATGATGGGCGGAAATGGCATTTCTGATGAGTTTGGTGTTGCCCGCCATTTGGTTAACCTCGAAGTCGTCAACACTTATGAAGGAACGCATGATGTACATGCGCTGATCCTTGGTCGTGCGCAAACTGGCATCGCGGCTTTTGGTAACTAATTGAATTTCATATCGATAAGGTGCTCTATATAGAGTGCCTTAGAGACTTTTCATGCAAAAATAAACTTAATCAATAAAGGATTCATCGTGAAACACTCTTGTAACTCTGTGCAATAGCCTGAGCAGTGATGAAATAAAAAGAATAAAAAAGGCAAATGTGCAGACATAGGAATGCCGATGACTCATTTGGGAAAATGAGGAACAAGGAAATGAATAACGAAATGCAAAACGGAGCAGGAACGCTCAAATTGCCTTCTAACGTGGGCACGATGCATCGTATTACCAGCAACACTTGGAAAATGGCTTTTATTTTTGCCTTTATTTCATTGGTGATTGATGGTGTAGACATCATGTTGCTGTCATTCAGCCTGACCAGTTTAAAGGCTGAATTTGGTTTAAGTACATTTCAAGCCGGAATGCTCGGCAGTTCTTCTTTAGCAGGGATGGCGCTGGGTGGTATTTCGGGTGGATGGGCGTGCGATAAATTTGGCCGTGTGAAAACTATTGCTTGGTCGGTCGTATTTTTCTCAATCATGACCTGTATTTTAGGCTTTACCCAAAGCTATGAACAATTTTTAATTTTACGTTTTATTGGCGCATTTGGTCTGGGCTCACTTTATATGGCGTGTAATACGCTGATGGCAGAATATGTACCAACCAAATACCGCACAACAGTACTTGGGACTTTGCAGACGGGTCAAACTGTGGGGTATATCGTTGCAACGCTGATGGCGGGTGCCATTATTCCAGATCACGGCTGGCGCATGCTATTTTATGTCACGATTATTCCTGCTGCTTTTGCCCTGATCTTTATGCGTTTTGTTCCTGAACCAAAATCTTGGCAGGAAGCAAAAATTGAGCAGCTAAAACGCCGTGAATTAAAACTTGAACCTGTACAGCAGCAAGCTGCAGTCAATCAAAATGCATCTTCTGAAAGTATTTATAAACGTATTTTTGGACACACTAATCATCGCAAAATGTTCTTCTTTTGGATGTCGACCGCTGCATTTCTACAATTCGGTTATTACGGTGTTAACAACTGGATGCCAACGTATCTAGAAACTGAACTCAGCATGAACTTTAAAGCCATGACAGGCTACATGGTAGGTGCATATACCGCCATGATTATGGGTAAAATTTTAGCCGGCTATGCCGCTGACAAGTTCGGACGTCGTATTACCTTTGTGTTTGGTACGGTAGCTACGGCAGCATTTTTACCGATCATCATTTTCTATAACACACCAACCAACATTGCCTATTTACTCGTAACTTTCGGTTTCTTATACGGTATTCCATACGGTGTAAATGCAACTTATATGGCAGAAAGTTTCTCTACGGATGTGCGCGGTACAGCCATTGGCGGTGCTTACAATATGGGGCGCTTAGGCGCAGCCATTGCACCAGCAACCATTGGTATGATTGCCGCAGGCGGATCGTTCACTATGGCCTTTATTGTGATGGGTGCTGCTTACTTTATTGCAGGTGTTATTCCAGGCTTGTTCATTCGTGAACGTCAATATGACCCGCAGCAAGCATCACTTTCTTCAGATGCGGAAAAAGAAAAACTGGCCAGTTTAGATATACATGTAGCTGATGCAGAGCAAAAAGCGTCTGCAAAAACTGCAACAGTAAAATAATTAAAAAGATCTGTGCCATAGCTCAATACTATGGCACATCTGGAGTGAACTATGGGTGCATTAAAAGGAATTCGTGTATTGGACTTAAGCCGTGTTTTAGCAGGTCCTTGGTGCGGTCAAATATTGGCTGATTTAGGTGCAGAGGTAATCAAAATTGAGCGTCCTAAAGTCGGGGATGATACCCGTATGTGGGGACCACCTTGGATGCCAAATCAGCAAGGTCAAGCGACGAAAGAATCAGGCTATTACCAATGTGCGAACCGTAATAAATATTCTGTAGCCATTGATATTGCCAGTGAAGAAGGGCAAACCCTAGTCCGTGAAATTGCCCAAACTGCAGATGTCGTGATTGAAAACTACAAAGCAGGTTCACTTGCCAAATATGGTTTGGATTATGCATCGCTCAGTGCGCTAAATCCAAATATCGTATATTGCTCAATTACAGGTTTTGGTCAGGATGGGCCACGCGCGGAAGAACCGGGCTATGACTTTATTATTCAAGGTATGTCAGGTTTGATGAGTATTACTGGTGAATCTGATGATGTAATCGGTGGAGGCGCACAAAAGGTGGGGGTCGCTGTGGTCGATATTCAGACCGGACTGTACTCAACGATTGCCATTCAGGCGGCATTGTTGGCGCGGCAGCATACAGGCCGTGGTCAATATATTGATATGTCCTTACTAGACGTACAGGTGGCGGCTCTGGCCAATCAAGGCATGAACTATTTGACCTCGGGTAAAGCACCCAAGCGTATGGGAAATAATCACCCGAATATTGTGCCGTATCAAACTTTTAAAGCCAAAGATAAGGAATTTATTATTGCCTGTGGTAATGACAAGCAATTTAAAGACTTGTGTATTGCGATTGGCTATAAAGAACTGCTAGATCAACCAAACTATTTACGTAATCAAGATCGGGTAAAGCACCGTGAAGAATTAATTCCATTATTGAGTGCCTATTTTCTCACTCAAGATGCTCAAGTTTGGGTCGATGCGATTCATGCGGTAAAAGTGCCAGTCGGTGTAATCAACTCTGTAGAAGAAGCATTAAATGAACCACAAATTCAACACCGTCAAATGGTGGTGAATATTCCACATGCTTTAAATCATGATTTTAAAGTGATTGGATCACCGATGAAATTATCTGATACGCCTGTGGAATACCGTCATGCACCTCCACAGTTAGGGCAGCACACGACAGAAATTTTGTCCCAATATAGAACTGAAGCTGAATTAAATGAATTGGCTGCACAAGGCATCATTGATCAACTCAATCATCCTGCAGCTTAAAATTTCATGGGATTATTCTTCAAACTATTCTTCAATATATGGGCTTAAACGCCTATGTGGAATGAGTGGAGTTAAAAGTTTAGACCGAAGGACTCCAATACTTCGGTCTTTTTCAATATCAATATTCATTTACGGAGTGCTTTTAATGTTAATTTTCTAGATAAAGTATAATTATTCATCAAAGCTTGGGCCTGCAATACGGTCTTTATTTTTTTGTATGAAAGAGATGTCCATACTTTTGCGCCTTGATATTTTTTCTTTAAGCTATAACTTTCAAATTCTGGATTATACACAAACCAATTTCCGCAATGCTGCACGCAATAAGCATTTATATGCCTATTTTTCAAGTCTACTAATTGCACAGAAAGATTTCGATACCATCTCCATTGACGAGAGTATAAGTCTTTATATCCTTAATACGCTGAGTTTTAACATCTGCATAAGAAATCGTAGAACTAAAGCCAATGATTAAACTAAAAAGTAATATTGATCCGTTTTTTATATAGATGAACCATTCTTCTAATTGTCCATTTATTTTAAGAACGGACATTAAATCAAAGCCTTCAAACGAAATAAAGCCCTGCACAATGGCAAGGCTCTATTTTAATAACATTACATTGAATTTGTTCAGCTGCATATTATTGCTGTATAAAATTCTGCAAAGCCTGATTAAATGCATCTGGCTGTTCAATGTTTGAAATATGCGATGCATTAATTTCAAATAATTGGCTATTTGTAATGTGTTCTTGCATAAATTGACCATCTGCAACTGTAGTTACAGGGTCTTGTTGACCTGCAATAATTAATACAGGTACGTGAATAGACGAGATTTCATTGCGTAAATCCGCTTTAGCCAAAGCTTCACAACAACTTGCATAACCTTCTGGGCTGCCAGCTCCGAGGTCGTTACTCAAAGATTGTACAGTTGCCGTGTTACTTTGGATAAAGGGTTCTGTAAACCATCGTGATGCTGCCGTTTCTGCAATTGGTTTCAGACCTTGTTGACGGACTAACTGTGCACGTTCATTCCAAGCTGATTCTTGCCCAATTTTTGCAGCGGTATTGCATACAATGACATGGTTAAAGCGTTCAGGATGATGTATTGCAAGCCATTGACCTGTTAAACCACCCATCGATATTCCACAAAATGTGGCCTGTTGAATATTTAAATGATCCAATAAATGGATGACATCTGTACCCAATTGATCAAGGCTATAAGGCCCTTGAGGGGCAGAAGATGCACCATGACCACGTGTATCATAACAAATGACAAAATAATCCTGCTGCAGCGCCTCTATCTGAGGCTTCCACATGCTGAACTTTGTGCCTAAAGAATTAGAAAAGACAATCGCAGGTTTATTGGTATCACCAAAAGTTGCGTAATTAATCGTTGCATCATTGGATATGAATGTAGGCATATTTTGAATCCTTAATTTTATAAATCTCCTAAATCCCCCTATGAGAAGGAGGACTTTTATTGAGGATTAAACACGTTCAATAATCAAAGCGATGCCTTGACCGACACCAATGCACATCGAACAGAGGGCATATTGACCTGAAATTGCCTCAAGGTGATTTAACGCAGTCATAACTAAACGGGCTCCAGATGCACCTAAAGGATGCCCCAAAGCAATAGCGCCACCGTTTGGATTGACATGTTTAGCGCCATCTTCCAAACCTAGTTCACGGGTAACCGCTAAGGCTTGAGCCGCAAAAGCTTCATTCAGCTCGATTACATCCATTTGTTCAAGGCTTAGACCTGTTTGAGCTAACAACTTTTTTATGGCAGGCGCAGGACCAAAGCCCATGATTTTGGGTTCAACACCCACCACCGTTGCCGCAATAATTTTGGCCCGTGGCTTTAACTTAAATTTGTTGACAGCATTATCAGAAGCAATCAGTAGTGCAGCTGCACCATCATTGATCCCTGAAGCATTGCCCGCAGTGACCGTCCCATCTGCTTTCACCACAGGTTTGAGTTTTGCTAAGCCTTCTGCTGTCGTCGATGCACGTGGATGCTCATCTGTATCGACTATCAGTGGGTCGCCTTTACGCTGTGGAATGATTACAGGGATGATTTCTTTCTCAAAAAAACCATTGGCTTGTGCAGCGGCTGTACGGCGCTGACTTTCTAAGGCAAAAGCATCTTGATCTTCACGGTTAATATTGAATTGTTCTGCCACATTTTCAGCGGTTTGAGGCATGGTTTCCACGCCATACATTTGCTTAAGGATTGGATTGATAAAACGCCAACCCATGGTGGTGTCTTCTATCTTTTGGCTGCGTCCATAAGCACTTTCCGATTTACCCATAACAAAGGGCGCACGGGACATACTCTCTACACCGCCGGCAATAATTAAGTCTGCTTCATTTGCTTTAATTGCACGGGCTGCCATCGCAATCGCATCAAGTGATGAACCACAAAGTCGGTTTACAGTTGTAGCAGGAACTTGAAAAGGTACACCTGCAAGTAGCGACGACATTCGTGCAACATTACGGTTATCTTCACCGGCTTGGTTCGCGCAGCCGTAAATCACGTCATCCACTGACTCCCAAGCAATACTTGGATTTCGCTGCATCAGTGCCTTAATGGGTAAGGCACCGAGGTCGTCGGTACGCACTGCTGCCAAACCGCCCGCATAGCGACCGAAAGGGGTGCGGATTGCATCAATAATATAGGCATTTTTCATTTTATAAATCCTAAAAACTCAGCTCCTCCCTTTTAACGGGAGGTTGGGAGGGATTTACAGGAAGTTAATTTTTTAAATTAATCCTCCCTAAATCCCTCCTTTAATCAAGGAGGGACTTTTTGCTTTAAGCTGTCGCATCAATCAGCTTCGCACCTGTCATTGACTGTAATTCGTCAAAGCTCAGCCCCGCAACTTTTTCAATCACTTTCATGCCTTCAATTGTTACATCAATCACGCACAAATCTGTGTAAATACGATCGACACATTGCAGGCCTGTCGCAGGGTATGACAATTCGGCGACAATTTTCGGTTCACCTTTTTTGGTCACATGGTCTGTAGTAATAAAGACTTTTTTCGCCCCAACAGCCAAATCCATTGCACCACCTACAGCAGGAATTGCATCTGGCGCACCAGTATGCCAATTTGCTAAGTCACCATTTTGGGCAACCTGAAAAGCGCCTAATACTGCAATATCTAAATGACCGCCACGCATCATGGCAAAAGAGTCACCGTGATGAAAAAAGCAGCCACCCGTTTGCATAGTGACAAACTCTTTTCCTGCATTAATTAATTCAGGGTCTTCTTCGCCTTTAGCCGGAGGAGGACCAAAAGCCAAAAGGCCATTTTCTGAATGTAGAAAAACATCTTTGTCTGTTGGTAAATAATTTGAAATTTTAGTGGGCAAGCCAATGCCTAAATTGACATAAGCGCCATCTGGAATATCTTGTGCAACACGTTCAGCAATTTGATCACGGGTTAATTTGGTATAGCTCATGGTTCTTTCCTCACGTGATTTATGCAGATTGCTCAAGCTGTGCAGGTTGAACAGCCACAACATGTTGTACAAAAATGCCAGGGGTAATAATGTGCTCTGGGTCCAATGCACCAAGTTCAACCACTTCTGAGACTTGAGCAATCGTCACATCTGCCGCCATGGCCATAATGGGGCCAAAGTTACGCGCTGATTTGTTGTAAACCAAGTTGCCCCAGCGGTCGCCCTGATGAGCTTTGATTAAAGCAAAATCAGCTTTAATTGGATTTTCGAGAACAAAATCTTTGCCTTCATAATTGAGTGTAGGTTTGCCTTCTGCCAGCAACGTACCGAAACCAGTTGGTGTATAAATTGGACCCAACCCCATACCTGCAGCCTGAATACGGCAAGCCAAATTACCTTGTGGTACAAGCTCAAGTTCTATCTTTCCTGCACGATATAATTCATCGAACACCCAAGAGTCGGATTGGCGAGGGAAAGAACAAATCATCTTACGGACAGCACCAGCTTTGAGTAATTTAGCCAGTCCATAGTCACCATTCCCTGCATTGTTGTTGACGATGATGAGATCTTTGATGCCAAGTTCAATCAGTCCATCAATCAGTTCAGCAGGCTGACCAGCCGTACCGAAGCCGCCAATCATAATGGTAGATCCATCCTTAATTTGAGAAAGTGCTTCTGTTAAGGAAGCGGTACTTTTATCAATCATGCTACGATCCTTCATCAAGAACGATAAAACTATTTACCTGACTAACCACTTCAGTCATACAAGGCAGATAATCTTTTATTTCAAATATTTACAAACTTAAAAATGCATATAAATGGATTCTAATCATGTGCTACACAATTGGAATCCAATCACATCAGCTGTCATCACCACGAACAGAAGAGGGATGACGATTTAAAGCCATAACTTCAATATTCATATACGGGTAAAGGGGAAGCCCTTGTAAAATGTTGTGTAACTCTTCATTGCTTTCAACATCAAAAATACTGATATTTGAATATTGACCGGTAATGCGCCAGATATGACGCCATTTGCCTTGACGTTGTAAATCTTGTGAATAAGCCTTTTCTACAGCTTTAATTTCATTGGCTTTTTCGACTGGCATATCTAATGGAATATTGACATCCATGCGTACTTGGAAAAGCATTTCTTACTCCTAGCTAAATGTTATTTGCGACGTAAGTCATCAATTTTGTTTTCATCAATTTCAATCCCTAAACCCGCTGTGGTCGGAATCTTGAGTTCGAAATCTTGATATTGAAGTGGGGTTTTTAAAATTTCTTCAGTTAGCAGCAATGGACCAAAAAGCTCTGTGCCATAAGCTAAATTGTCAAATGTAGAAAATGCATGTGCCGATGCAATAGTGCCCACAGGGCCTTCAAGCATGGTTCCACCATATAAATCGATACCCGCAAGTTTGGCGATTTTAGAAACCTCACAGCCTTCGATTAAACCGCCAGACTGTGCAACTTTGACTGCAAAAACAGAGGCAGAATTGTGCCGAGCAAGTTGATATGCCGTTTGAGGCCCCATCAGTGATTCATCTGCCATAATGGCTATATCAAAACGACGAGTTAAGCGGCGCATCGCGTCAATGTTATCGATCGCGCAAGGCTGCTCAATCAGGTCAACACCACCATCTTGTAACAACTGAATGCCTTTAATGGCATCTAATTCAGACCAAGCACGGTTAACATCCACACGGATAGAAATGTCCGCACCTAACGCTTTTTTAATGGCTAAAACATGTTCAACGTCGGCTTCAACGGGGCGTGAACCGATTTTAAGTTTGAAAATATTATGTCGTTTTGCCGCAATCATTTTTTGTGCTTCGGCAATGTCTTTTTCTGTATTGCCAGACGCAAGTACCCAAAGAACAGGTAAGCTGTCACGTAAGCGCCCGCCCAATACTTCGCTTAAAGGCAAATTTAAACGCTGCGCCAAAATATCGAGTAGCGCCGTTTGAGTGGCACATTTAGCAAAGCGATTGCCGTTAATATTACGTTTAATGGCTTGCATGGTTTGAGCAACATTCAAACCAGTGAGGGTTTTCAGTAAAGGACTAAAATAAGTTTCAATATTGGTACGAATGCTTTCAGGGCTTTCTTCACCATAGCCTAGACCACCAATCGTCGTCGCTTCACCCCAACCGATATAACCATCTTCGGTAGTGATTTTAATCAAAACAAGGGTTTGCGTTTGCATGGTTGCAACAGCCATCTTGTGCGGACGGATTGTTGGGATTTCCACGAGCAGGGTTTCAATCGACTTATACATCTTGCATATTTCTTATCTATCCAACTATTTATATACCCTAATTTAATGTAATATCTTTAACTAGAGCGATTTTGGTATTTTTAGATACTTAAAAGGTATATAAATGGAATTAAGGCACTTACGTTACTTTGTCACCGTGGTTGAAGAGCAAAGTATTACCAAGGCAGCAGAAAAATTATGTATTGCTCAGCCACCTTTGAGCCGCCAAATTCAAAAACTTGAAGAAGAGCTGGGGATTACCTTGTTTGAGCGTGGTTCTAGACCCGTGAAAACCACAGAAGCAGGTATGTTTTTTTATGAGCATGCTGTGCAGATATTGACGCATACCGCCCAGGCCACAACCATGGCACAGCGGATTAATGCCGTCGATAAAACTGTCCGCATTGGTTATGTCAGTTCGCTTTTATACGCATTATTGCCGCAAATTATTTATTTATTTCGACAACGTAACCCAGATATTCATGTTGAACTCATAGAATGTGGCACACGCGACCAGATTGAAGCCTTAAAAACTGGTCGAATCGATATTGGTTTTGGACGACTTCGATTAACAGATCCGTCTATTAAACGTGTTTTATTACGAAAAGAAGCGCTACGTTTAGCTATTCATAAAAACCATCATTTGGCTGAATTTAAAGACAAAGGCATTTATCTTTCTCAAATTTTAGATGAACCAATTTTTGCCTATCCAACAACACCGAAACCGAATTTTTCCACTCTCATTCAATCGATATTTACCGAATTAGGACTTGTACCTAAACATTTAACCGAAGTGCGTGAAATTCATATGGCTTTGGGCTTGGTGGCGTCAGGAGAGGGCATTTCCCTGATTCCTGAAAGTGCCAGTGATATTGGCATGAAAAATTTGATGTACATCCCAATCTTAGATTTGGAAGCCTATAGTCCAATCTCTTTGTCAGTACGAAATATGGATCATAGTAATTACATTCCAAAGATACTGGATTGCATTCGTGAAGTCTTCGTTGAAGAAAATATCGACTTACACGCCATCGATGCAGATGCATAACTAATCAAGGTTTCATGGTCGATGTAACACAAGATCCACTATTCAGATGATAGGGTCTTATGGAATATCAATCACTTCAGCCCAAAGCATCCTGATAAATACAAGATTGTGCTATTTCAAAAACCTTTTCATCTTCAATATTTAATTGATCGTATTGCTGCATTTTTTGAATCATCCATTCAAAGTCTGAAGTTTGTGGCGCTTGGGTCTTGCCAAAATTTTGAATGATGCTTTTGATCCGATGAAAAGCCTCGACGTGAATCTGCTCAGAACAATCAAAACGGATGATGTGATATTGCTTTAACAAAGAAAATATTTCAGAGAAATACGTTTGTTGAAGTAGATCGTTTTGGGCTTTTTGGATGGAAAAATTGATTGCCTTTAAGGTATTGGGATGTTTTTCTGCCCAATCATGGGTAAAAGCCAAAACTTTATCTGGAATATGATCAATAATATCTTGGCTATTGACGATAATACGACTATAGCCTTGTATTTCAGCTTGCGTATTCCACGGCTCTCCAACACAGAATCCATCAATTCGTTGCGTTGATATTGCTTCCACCATATAAGGCGGTGGTAGAGTTGAAAAGTTCTGTGTTTGAGCAATTTCTGTGTCGGCAAGTGCCAGCCATTCTCTTAAAATATAATGATGAATCGAATGCTGAAAAACATGTGCCAACTGAATCATTTGATTCTGTTTTATCGCAGATACGATTTTCTCTGCTGAATTAATTGGTAGATCTAAAGCATGGATATTTAATTCATAGCACAGCTTTTGACTCAAACTAATATAAGCGCAGTTAGTACTGAGTGTAAGAGAGGTTTGTAAGGGAATGCCGAGATGGTCTTTGCCCGTCACAGACGCAGGCAGCATGGCCGATAAACAGTGTGCTACATCTAAAAAACCAAAAGCTAGACGGTCGCGTAAACTTGCCCAAGATGGTTCTTGAGTCAGCGTGACGTTCAACCCTTGTTCCGCAAAATAACCTTGATGTTCTGCCCAGAGCAAAGCAACACAGTCAAGTAAAGGAATATAGCCCAATTGAATATCAGTTTTTTCAAGCTTTTGCATGGTTTATTCCTTAAATTGAGACTGTAACAGCGCTTGCGCATCAAGCAGTCGGCGCGCCATTTCACCCATCGTCATACGGTGACTCATGGCATTTTTTCTCAGCAAATTAAATGCTTGATCTTCGGTTAAACCATGCATTTGTATTAAAAGCACTTTGGCTTTTTCAATATCTTTTCGATCGGCCAGTTTGCACTTGGTTTCAGCCAAATCATTCAGCAGTTTTTTATGCTTTTTATATTGTTCAATCGAAATTTCTAAAATGCTATTCAAACGTGCAGGGTCAATACCATCGACAATATATGCCGTGACACCCGCATCAATCGCGCTTCGGATGATTTCAAGACTCGAATTTTTAGTGAACAGAACAGTCGGTAAGTCAAATTGGCTGACACAGCTTTCAATGACATCGCGATGTGGATGATCCATATCCAATAAAATCACATCTGCCTGAATATTTTGCAGATATGACATATTTAAATGATCAATCATGAAACTGGCGACCACATCAAAGTCATGTTGAATTAATGAGGCTTGAATAAATTCAGCGCGTTCTTGATCATCATCAATTAGGGCTATTTTTAGTTTTGGCATGCAAACGCTCAGACAGAGCCAAACAAATACGTATTTAGTTTTCTAAGCAATTTAAATGCCAAATTTTAAGACAATACAAAATATAAATCTGCTTCTAAATTTTAGCTTGGTTATATGCACATTTTAAAATTGAACCATTTCCGTGCACTGATCTTGTGCAGGGCTGAACCACGTTTGAACATTCAGCCGCATCTCTATAGGCATATTGACTATCTATTTACCTTAATTCGCTTATTTTCGGATAGATCGGCGCTCAATGCTTAAATATAGAGATGAAATTTACGATTGAAATAAAAACTTGGCACGTATCGTGCTTAATACTTATTGAGTCAAAGAAGACTCTAAAAATTTGTTAGACGGCCAACGACGTCCGTTCTGATCGACTCTGTTATGTGTTAGCGACATAACCGAGTAATTCATGCGTTCAGTTCAGTCAGGAGAAGGTTATGTCTTCAAATTTAAATGCCAAAAAAGCCACAAAAATAAGTCTATTTAATTTTTCTTCAGCAGCAATGCGGGCCTTCCACATGAGTTGGCTCGCATTCTTTGTTTGCTTCTTTGCATGGTTTGCCTGTGCACCGTTGATGCCAGTGATTGCTGGCGAATTTCACCTCACGAAAGATCAAATTGCCAATATTAATATTGCCGCTGTTGCGATCACGATTTTAGTCCGTCTGATCGTTGGTCCTTTATGTGATAAATATGGCCCGCGTAAAACCTATACAGCTTTATTAATCATCGGCAGTATTCCAGTCTTTGGTGTCGCTTCTGCGAGCAGCTATGAATCCTTTCTTTTCTTCCGCTTGCTGATCGGTGCGATTGGCGCAAGCTTCGTCATCACTCAATACCATACAAGCATTATGTTTGCGCCTAATGTGGTGGGTACAGCCAATGCTGCAACAGCAGGCTGGGGTAATGCAGGCGGCGGTGCAACTCAAGCCCTCATGCCTTTACTGCTTGGCGCTCTCGTTATGTTTGGTGTAGAGCAAGCGATGGGCTGGCGTATTGCGCTGATTGTACCCGGTGTGATGATGCTGATTGTTGGTGCGCTTTACTGGAAGTTCACACAAGACTGTCCGCAAGGCAACTTTAAAGAACTTCGCGAACAAGGCATCAGTGTTGGCAGTGACAAAAAAGGCGGCTTGGCAATTCTAATGCATGCAGCACGCAATTACCGTGTATGGATTCTATTTGGCGCTTACGCAGCTTGTTTCGGTATTGAAATCTTTATTCACAACATTGTAGCAATGTACTACGTCGACCATTTCAGCTTTGGATTAAAAGAGGCGGGTATGGCAGCAGGTATCTTTGGTTTGCTTGCATTGTTTGCTCGTGCGCTTGGCGGCATTGTTTCGGACAAAGTAGCGACTAAAAAAGGCTTAGATGGCCGTACCAAAGTGTTATTTGCCATGATTCTGCTAGAAGGCTTATTCCTGATTGTCTTCTCACAAATGAATACTGCAGTGCTTGCAATCCTTGCAATGACAGTCTTTGCGCTCTTCACACATATGGCTTGCGGTGCTACCTATGCGCTGGTGCCATTCATTGACCGTGATGCTTTAGGCGGTGTTGCAGGCATTATCGGTGCAGGCGGTAACGTAGGTGCAGTGGCTGCAGGCTTCTTGCTTAAAGGCATGCTGGATATTCAAACCACGCTTATGGTGTTGGGCGGTCTAGTGGTTATCGCTGCAAGCTGTGTACTGATGATCCGCTTCTCTGTAGAGCATAAAGAAAAAGAACAGCGCCTATTTGAACAAGCTGTAAATGAACGAAATTTAGCTGAAGCTCAAAACTAATACTGAAAAGTTGCCTCTAAACATCGCGATTTAGGGGCAAATAAAAAAATCTTGCGGAGAAAGAATATGAAAATCATCATGATTGGACATGGCATGGTTGGCCATAAATTTATCGAATCTGTACTGGAACACGCAGGTGATGATGTTGAATTAACCATTTTGGCTGAAGAGCCGCGTTTAGCCTATGACCGTGTGCATTTAACTGAATATTTCAGCGGTAAATCGGCTAAAGATTTAACCCTATGCCGCAGCGACTTTGCCGATGCATACGGTATAGATTTACGCCTTAGCACCAAAGCGGTTGAAATTGATCAGCGCAATAAAACGGTCACAACCAATCACGGTGATATTCTTTCTTTTGACAAGCTGGTGCTCGCAACAGGTTCATATGCATTTGTGCCGCCAATTCCAGGCAATGAGCGTGAAAACTGCTTTGTGTACCGTACCATTGAAGACTTAGATGCCATCCGTGCCGCAAGCTTGAATGCTAAAACAGGTGTGGTGATCGGCGGCGGTTTATTGGGTCTGGAAGCAGCAAAAGCGCTGCGTGATTTAAACTTAGAAACCCATGTTGTTGAATTTGCACCACGCTTAATGGCAGTTCAGATTGATGATCTAGGCGGTAAAGTTTTACGCTCTAAAATTGAAAATCTAGGTGTTAAAGTCCATACGCAAAAAGCGACATCTTGCATCGAAGATGGTGCAAATGCGAAGCATGTAATGAAGTTTGGTGATGGTTCTGAACTGGAAACCGACATCATCTTATTCTCTGCAGGTATCCGCCCACGCGATGAATTAGCGCGCCAAAGTGGTTTAGCCATTGGTGAGCGTGGCGGTATTGTAATTAACGATTATTGCCAAACCTCAAACCCTGACATTTATGCCATTGGTGAATGTGCGCTTTGGCAGAATAAAATTTATGGCCTAGTTGCGCCGGGCTATGACATGGCACGTATTGCAGCAAAGCATGTGATGGAACAAAACTGCACGCTTTTCGCTGGTGCAGATATGAGCACCAAGCTGAAACTGATGGGAGTTGATGTTGCATCTGTAGGCGATGCGCATGCAATGACACCAAATTCTTTAAGCTATTTCTATGCAGATGAAGCAGCTCAGGTTTATAAAAAAATTGTCGTGAATGCTGATAAAACCAAGCTACTTGGTGCAGTATTGGTGGGCTGTGCTAAAGAATACAATGACCTGCTGCAAATGATGCTGAATGGCTTAGACGTTCCTGAAAGCCCAGAAAGCCTAATCATGCCTGGCTATGCACAATCTACAGGTAAATCGGGCGGCAGCGGTGTCGATCTGCTGCCAGACAGCGCCACGATTTGTTCATGCAACAATGTCTCTAAAGCAGATATTTGCTCAGCCATTGCAGACGGATCGACCTCTTTAGGCGCATTGAAAAAATGCACCAAAGCTGCAACAGCTTGCGGCGGCTGTGCGCCATTAGTCACTCAAGTACTTAAATCTGAGCTTCAGCGTCAAGGTGTCACTGTAAATAACCATTTATGTGAACACTTTGCTTATTCACGCCAAGAGCTCTATCACTTGGTACGTGTGAACGAAATCAAAACCTTTGATGACCTGATTCAACAGCATGGCCATGGTTTAGGCTGTGACATCTGTAAACCGACGGCAGCCAATATCCTAGCGTCATGCTGGAATGACTTTGTACTTAAACCAAGCCATGCAGGCTTGCAAGACAGTAATGACTACTACCTCGGCAACATACAAAAAGACGGCTCTTATTCAGTCGTGCCACGTATGGCAGGCGGTGAAGTTACTCCGGATGGATTAATTGCCGTAGGTCAAATTGCGAAAGAATATGGTCTATATACCAAACTGACAGGTGGTCAGCGTGTCGATATGTTTGGTGCACAAGTGCATCAGTTGCCTGAAATTTGGGAAAAATTGATTGCTGCAGGTTTTGAGTCTGGTCATGCATACGGTAAATCATTGCGTACAGTGAAATCATGTGTCGGCAGTACTTGGTGCCGCTACGGCGTAGACGACTCTGTGGGTTTGGCGATTTTCCTAGAAAACCGCTACAAAGGCCTGCGTTCACCGCATAAATTGAAAATGGCAGTATCAGGCTGTACCCGTGAATGTGCTGAAGCGCAAAGTAAAGATGTTGGCGTGATTGCGACTGAAAAAGGCTGGAACCTTTATGTATGCGGCAACGGCGGTATGAAGCCGCGTCACGCAGAGCTTTTGGCATCAGACTTAGATACGCAAACATTGATCAAATACATTGACCGTTTCTTTATGTTCTACATTCAAACAGCAGACCGTTTGCAGCGTACTTCTGTATGGCGCGACAACATGGAAGGCGGTTTAGATTACCTGAAAGATGTCGTTGTGAATGATTCGCTTGGCGTAGCTGCTGAACTTGAACGCCGTATGAGCCATGTTGTGGGTACATATCAAGATGAATGGCGTACTGCTGTAGAAGATCCTGAAGTACGTAAACGCTTTGTGACTTTCGTGAATGCAAAAGCAGAACAGCAAAATGATCCGCATATTCAGTTTGCATCCGTTCGCGGTCAAATCAGACCCAAAACAGAAGCTGAACGCGATACGACACGCATTCCAGTGGTTGAAGCTTAAGAGAATAACGAATTTAAAACTTCTTTTATTTGATTTACATCCTTATTCGGTTTCTCGCTAAGGCGAAAATGAAAAGATAGTGATCTAAAAGAAGTTTAAAAAGGATCAAGAATATGACAATTTTAAAAGAAATGAATGATTTAGACTGGTTTGATGTTTGTGCATTAGATGATATTACGCCAAATACAGGTGTGGGCGCACTGATTGAAAATCAGCAAATTGCGATATTCCGTGTCGGTGAAGAAAAGCGGGTTTATGCACTGAGCAATCAAGATCCGTTTAGTCAAGCCTATGTTATGTCCCGCGGTATTATTGGTGACTTGCAGGGTGAGCGTGTTGTGGCATCACCCATTTATAAACAGCATTTCAGCCTTGCTACTGGACGCTGCTTAGAAGATAAAGACCAAAAACTCTTGGTTTTTCCAAGCAAAATTGAAAATGGCCGTGTGCTGATTAGTCCAACTGCTCAAAAAACCTATATTACCAATAACGCGCCATCGTCTGAGTTGATGAAACTTGTTTTGGTCGGCAATGGCTTAGCAGGTATGCGTTGCTTAGAAGATCTGCTGGATATGGCCCCAGAGCGTTATGAAATTACGGTCATTGGTGAAGAACCTTGGGGTAATTACAACCGAATTATGCTTTCACCTGTGCTTTCAGGTGATAAAACCATTGAAGATATCATGCTGCATTCACATGCTTGGTATAAAGACAAAAATATCCGTTTTGTAGCAGGTGATGCGGCGGTACGCATAGACCGTCCGCGCAAGCAGGTATACACAGAAAAAGGCTTGGTCATCGATTATGACCGTCTGATTTTAGCAACAGGTTCTAAGCCGTTTATTCCACCAATACCGGGAACTGACTTCAAAGGCGTTTTAAGCTTCCGTGATATTTATGATGTCAACAAAATGCTGGACTACTGCAAAACGAAGAAAAATGCAGTGGTGATTGGCGGCGGTTTATTAGGGCTAGAAGCAGCTTATGGTCTGAAACAGCGTGGCATGAATGTTACGGTATTGCATTTGATGGATCGTATTATGGACCGTCAGCTGGATGAAAAAGCCAGCCTGATGCTGAAATCAGCGATTGAGCAAAAAGGCATTCGGATTTTGACTGCAGCGAATACCCAAGAGTTAATTGGGCAAGATAGTCATGTGACGCAATTACGTTTGCAGGATGGCACGGTATTAGCTGCAGATCTTGTCGTGTTTGCAGTTGGTATTCGTCCAAATATTGCATTGGCACAAAGTGCAGAGCTTCGATGCGGACGCGGTGTGATGGTGAATGACACCATGCAAACCTTTGACCCAAGTATATATGCCGTTGGGGAATGTATTGAACACCGCAGTCAAACCTTTGGTCTGGTTGAACCGCTTTGGGGACAGGCTTTCATTTGTGCATCACATTTGGCTGAACATGGCAGCTTAACCTTCAAAGCGCCTATGGTTCCGACGCAGTTAAAAGTCAGCGGCTGTGACGTATTTTCAGCAGGAAACTTTGAACCGCAGGATGATTTTGAAGACATCATTTTGAATGATGAAAAGCGTCAAATTTATAAACGCATTATTATTCAAAAAGATAGAGTGATTGGCGCTGTGCTGTTTGGTGATACAGAAGACGGTGCGTGGTATGCAGAATTGATTTCAGATCAAACTCCAATTTCAAGTATCCGAAACAAATTGCTGTTTGGTAAGGATTTTGCATTAAAGAAAGCAGGGTGATTCATTATTAATCAAAGAATATAGTCACGACCGCGCAATTTCATTTTTAAGAAATTTGTATTTGCGTAGGTGTTGCCTCACTTTTGAAGGATCAAAAGTGACAAAAATCCTTTGTTGGGCGAAGGGTACATCCTATACCCCGCCCAACGATGGCATCCATGCCACCACACGATAGTTAGTTTTAACTTAAATTTAAATAATTTAGTCATCTTTTGAAATTGGTCGTAACACTCAATTAATTGAGTTTGGAAAAAGGAGCCGGCAGAAGTGAATAGCATCCCGATCGTGGAACTGCATAGCTCCACAGAAAATAAAATTAAAACAACGCAAACCACCTGTCCATATTGTGGTGTCGGCTGCGGCGTGAGCGCAACAGTTGAACAGACTGCTTTAGGGCAAAAAGTCAGTGTGACTGGCGATACGAACCATCCATCAAACTATGGCAAGCTGTGCATTAAAGGCAGTAACTTAGCCGATACGATTGGATTAGAAACACGTGTCTTACAGCCAATGCTTGGGCGTCAAACATCACCATTTAATACTCGTCAGGCTACAGACTGGAACACAGCAACAGCTTTGATTGCCGAAAAATTTCAGCAATGTATAGATCTTTACGGACGTGAAAGCATCGCTTTTTATGTGTCGGGCCAACTGCTGACGGAGGATTACTATGCCGTTAACAAATTTGTCAAAGGCTATTTAGGTACGGCAAATATTGACACCAATTCACGGCTTTGCATGTCATCGGCTGTGGCGGCACATAAGCGTGCATTTGGTGAAGACCTTGTACCAGCAAGCTATGAAGACTTTGAGCATACAGATATGGTGGTGCTGGTCGGATCCAATACAGCATGGTGCCATCCCGTGCTGTATCAGCGCATTATGAAAGCCAAAGAAGAACGTGATTTGTTCGTGGTGGTCATTGATCCGCGCTTTACCAGTACCTGTGAGGCTGCAGATTTGCATTTGCCGATTTTACCGGGGCAAGATGTCGCACTGTTCAACGGTTTGCTGCAGTATCTAGTACAAAATAATCATAGTGATGTAGATTTTATCGCCAAACATACTCAAGGTTTGATGCAAGCGCTGGAGCAAAGTGAAACAGAAACTTCTATGACAGCAGTTGCTGAACGTACAGGTATTTCTTTAGAAAAATTACAGCTATTTTTTGAAAAATTTGCGCAAACTGACAAAGTTATGTCGCTATTTTCGATGGGGGTTAATCAGTCTTCGCGCGGTGTAGACAAAGCCAACAGTATTATTAATTGCCATTTACTTACAGGCAAAATCGGAAAATTAGGTGCAGCGCCATTTTCTATGACAGGTCAGCCCAATGCGATGGGCGGCCGCGAGGTTGGCGGCTTAGCCAATATGCTGGCTGCGCACTTAGATGTCGATAACACGGCGCATCAGGCATTAGTACAAGAGTTTTGGCAAAGTCCATTTATTGCCAATAAAGCGGGATTAAAAGCAGTTGATCTGTTTCAGGCTGTAGAAAGCGGGAAAATCAAAGCCATTTGGATTATGGCGACAAATCCTGTTGTGAGCTTGCCAGATGCAGATCAAGTCAAACGTGCCTTAGAGCAATGCGAGTTTGTAGTGGTGTCGGATATTTGCAAAGACACAGACACAGCAATATATGCAGATGTGCTTTTACCTGCATTGGGCTGGGGTGAAAAAGACGGAACCGTGACCAATTCTGAACGCCGTATTTCACGTCAAACTGCATTTTTAGATGCGCCGGGTGAATCCAGAGCAGACTGGTGGTCTATTGCACAAGTTGCGAAAAAGATGGGTTATAGCGGTTTTGACTACAGCAGCAGCTATGACATATTTATTGAACATGCAAAATTATCTGCTTATCAAAATGCGCCTTTAGATCAACGTGATACAACTGAGTCTTTCCGCTACTTTAACTTGCAGGGTTTAAGTAAGTTATCTGCACAAGATTATGATGAATTAAAGCCTGTGCAATGGCCAGTTTGGCGGTTAGATCAGTGCGCTGATGCAGTCAGCCGTTTGTTTGCAGCAGGCCAATTCAGTCATGCCGATGCAAAAGCCAAATTTGTCGCGACAACCGCTGTTGATCCTCTAAATAAGGTTTGCAGCGAATATCCGCTGATTTTAAATACTGGCCGTATCCGTGACCAATGGCACACCATGAGCCGTACAGGTTTATCTGCAAATTTGAGTACGCATATCGCTGAGCCATTTTGTGAAATACACCCGCAAGATGCACTGAAATTTGGTGTCAAAGATGGTGAACTGGTTGAGGTGAAATCACAGTGGGGCTTATGTATTTTACGTGCACAGGTCAGCAGTAAAATTCGACGCGGTCAAATCTTTGCGCCAATTCATTGGAATGACCAAGTCGCATCGGATGCGCGTATAGGCAAAGTGGTGAATCCTGTGGTCGATGCACTATCTGGTGAGCCTGAATTTAAACATACACCTGTATTTGTACAGCCGTTTTATACACAGTGGCAAGGTGTACTGTATGTACGTGACGGCTTTGAGCAAATGGTGCAAAACACCATTCAAAACACGGTGTGGTGGACCAAAATTAAAACAGCGAAAGCGACGCGTTTTGAGTTGGCCGATCGTAAAAAATTTAGAAACACGGTTCAGCAGCTGAAAACATTACTGCCATTTACTGACGAATCATTTGAATGGCTGAATTTGGAAGATCAAACTGCCGATTTGAGCCATACCGTGGTGCTGCAAGATGGGCATTTAATTGCCAGTCTATATATTGCGCAACGCTCTATGCTGCCAGACCGTGATTGGATTGCTGGCATGTTTAAGCGTGAACGACTCAGCGCAATGCACCGCAAAGCGCTGCTTGCAGGTCAGCCGATGAACATGACCAACAGTGCAGGTCCGCTGGTGTGCAGCTGCTTTAAAGTCGGTAAAAATACCATTATCGAAACCATTAAAGAAAAGAATATTAGCCATGAAAAACAAGTTACTGCATGTTTAAAGGCCGGCGGCAATTGCGGTTCGTGCTTATCAGAAATTCGAGGCTTAATTAAAGCCTGTCAGACGGAGTACGCAGAATGATGAAGAAAATCACCAAATCAGTAGGCTATCCAGAAACAGACTTGGTCATTTTGGCGGGCGGTCAAGCCCGCAGAATGAACGGTATAAATAAAGTTTTACAAAAATTTGATGATGAAATTCAGCTGATTAAGATCCATCAGCAGTTGAAATCACGGGCTGAAAATGTCTGGATCAACAGCCATCGCGATCATTCGATTTATAAACGGCTCATTCCCTCGATCCGCTTTTATCAAGATGATGAAGCCGGGTTTTTAGGGCCATTGATGGGGATGAAAAGTGCGTGGTCACATGTTGAGTCTGATTATGTGCTGTTTGTGCCGTGCGATGTGACCTATATTCCGAAGAAAGTGCTGTCTAGGCTGCATCAGGCCATGCAGCGGGATCCATTGTGTGAAGTGGCAGTTGTGGAAATTAATGGCAAAGCGCTGTATCCATTTTGTTTGCTGAAACGAAGCAGTCTCACAATGCTGCAAGCCCATCTTGATCAAAAACAGCGCAGTTTGAAGGGGTGTTTCAGTCAAATGCACATGCAGGTTGCACGTTTTCAAAATAATGCACTCTTTTTTCACAGTATTAACTCTTTAGATGAGCTGCAGCAGCACCGTCAGCTGAATTTTCTCTGAAAGCTGTACCTTTTGCGGAGCTTTCATTTTAAATGATGAGCCTAATGTGCTGTTTTTGAACCCAGAGAGAAAATTTACAGCCAATATGAAGCTTTTGAGCATGATATATAGCGATAAAACAGACTGCTTTTATACCTTTGATAATGGGCTTAACGGCAATTTATATTTTTAATTGCTATTGGTTGTTTGTAAGTTGTTGATTTTGTATGTCAAAAAAATAAACCAAATCCTCTGAAATAAATATTTAAAAAAGCGCAAAGTTGGAACACTTATTGCAATTTTTACTGCAAGAAAAGAAGGCGCAAAATTTGTACTGAGCTAAGACAGGGCAAATGACAGCACCATGGAAGATAAACATGAACAGCATGACACAATTACAGCCAGCGACCATTTTTAAGGATCAGTTTGGCCGTGAAAAACGCAAGTTGCGCATTTCAGTGACAGACCGCTGTAATTTTAAATGTGTCTATTGCATGCCTGAGCATCCTGAATGGATGAAAAAACATAATCTTCTTAGTTTTGAATCACTTTACAATTTTTGTGAGTTTATGGTGCTGCGCGGGATTGATCAAATCCGGATCACCGGCGGTGAACCTCTTATACGTCAAGGCGTTGTGCATTTTATTGAACAGCTGCAGCAGCTGAGAAAGCTAGGCCTTAAACGTATTTCCATGACCACCAATGGACATTATCTGAAGCAATATGCACAGGCCCTAAAACAAGCTGGCCTAGATGGCATAAATATCAGCTTGGACAGTTTGGATGAAGCGCAATTTTTCCAGCTGACACAAAAACAATTACAGCCTGTATTAAAAGGTATTGAAGCGGCTCAGCAAGCGGGCTTTGAAATAAAAATCAATACCGTGTTAATGAAAGGTTTAAATGAACAGCAAATCATTGCATTAACAAAATGGGCGCTGCAACAAGGTTTCGAACTGCGGTTTATCGAGTTTATGCCGCTGGATGGTGATCAAAACTGGTCTAAAGCTGCGGTCGTTACCGAACAAGACATACTGGATAAACTCAAGACTGTTTTTGACGTGCAAACATTGCACGGTCAAGGTGCGTCACCAGCCAGATCTTACTTAATCAACGGCTTGCCTATAGGTATTATTTCAACCATCAGCAATTCTTTTTGCGGCAGCTGCGACCGTCTAAGACTGAATGCGCAAGGCGAGTTTTTTAACTGCCTGTTTGCCCGAAAAGGTTTAAATCTCAGTCATGAAATTCAGCAGCTGAAAAGCAGTAAAACAACAGAGTTAATGCCGCTCGATGCAATGGCTTTGCAGCAAAAATTAGGCAGTTATATTTGGCAGAAGGAGCAAGGCTTTCATGCCATAACAGCTCAATCCAGTCCATCTAGAAAAATCAGCATGCATATGATTGGAGGCTAATGATGAGTCAGATCACCATCAAAATAGAATCTTTTGGTGCTATTGAACGCCTGCTGCCAGCGAATTTGAGTCTGACTTGCTTGGCACAGCAATCAATTGCAGAGGTTTTACAGCAAGTTACAGATCAATTTCCGGAGTCATTCAGCATGCTTGAACGCTGCGCCTGTGCCATTGGGGAAGATATTGTACCAAGACAAACCGCATTGGTGCAGGACAGCACCGTTGTGCTGCTGTCACCTGTAGCGGGAGGCTGAATATGGAGCTCAAGCATATTTCACGCATACAAGATACGGTATTCAGCCAAGCTGATTTTGACAGCATTGAGGCATTTCCTGAATGTGGCGGTATAGGTGTATTTATTGGCGCGGTGCGTAATCACCATGAAGGCAAATCTGTAAAAGCTTTGAAATATACCGCTTATGCGCCTGTGGCTGAAAAAATGATCCGTCAAATTGAGCAGGAAATTCAAGCCAAATACGGCGTGTCTTATGTCCGTGTTGTACACCGTATTGGCGCGCTGCAGGTCGGTGATATGGCCATTATCGCCATGGCCTATGCGCCGCACCGCCGTGAGGCTTTTGCAGCCTGTGAAGAAGCGGTTGAGCGGGTTAAGCATGAAGTACCGGTGTGGAAAGAAGAGTTTTATATGGATGGCAGCAGTCAATATGTAGAGGGCTGCTGTATTCGTAAGGATCACGCGCCTGAAGTGGCAGATCACGAAACGAAGCATACACATATCCATGGCGAGTTATGTGAACATTCACACCAAAGCAGCCATCAGACTATGCATTTGAATGCCAATATTTATCAATGGCATCTATAAAACCTCAAATTTAATACTGCACATGCAAATGAATAAGATAAGGACAAAGCAATGAAAAATGTGGGCATGAAAGCGGAAAGTTACCGTACAGCCATTGCAACTGGAATACTGCATGCACCGCCACATTGCATTGAACTGCTGCGAAATGGCAATACAGAAAAAGGCGACGCGCTGAAAACCGCACGTATTGCAGGTATTTTGGGCTCTAAACGTACAGATGAACTTATTCCGCTCTGTCATCCGCTGCCAATCTACCGTGCAGATGTGGAGTATGAATTATTTGAGGCGCATGTCGAAATCAGTGCAGTGGTTGAAACCATTGGTCCAACGGGTGTGGAAATGGAAGCTTTGACTGCGGTCAGTCTTGCCGGTTTAACGCTGTATGACATGCTGAAACCGCATTGTGAACCTGAAGATTTATGCTTAGATCAAGTGAAACTGCAAAAGAAAAAAGGCGGTAAATCACATTTTACCCGTGTATTAAAAGAAAGCTTATCGGCTTCGATTATTGTGCTTTCAGATACAGTTGCTGCCGGTAAAAAACCAGATACTGCGGGGCAAAATGTCCTCGAAATTTTAGAAGAAGCAAACTTCAGCAACATCAGCTATCAAGTGATACCAGACAGTCCTGAACAGCTGCTTACCTTGATTGAGCAGCAAAAAAATCAATACCCGCTGATATTGACGGTTGGCGGTACGGGTTTAGGGCCAAAAGATTTAACTGTAGAAACGATACAGCCACTGCTAAAACGTCAAATTCCGGGCTTGATGGAGGCTTCACGCAGTTTTGGTCAAAAACGCACACCTTATGCTGCGCTTAGCCGTGGTGTTGCGGGCTATATAGATAACAGCCTTGTCATTACATTGCCGGGCAGCAGACAAGGCGCAAAAGAATCACTTATTGCCATTTTACCTGCCTTGGTACATCTATTTGATGTTCAGAAGAATATTCCGCATGCAGGAGGCTATCAATGAACCAAGCTGTATTGCATACAGGCTGCGGTGCTGAGGCTGGACTGATTTCAGTTGACGAGGCTCTTGCGCTGATTCAGACACATACGCAAAGTTTGGCGCATGAAACTTTGGAACTTCAACACGCTTTAGGCCGTTATTTGGCGGCAGATGTGCATTCACAAATTCAGCTGCCCTTATTTGCTCAAAGCGCTGTAGACGGCTATGCCATTTGCGCGGCGGGTGAAATTAAAGCAGGTACGCAATTTGAGCTCATTGGAGAAATCCGCGCAGGGCAAACAGCTGATGTCGCATTAAAAAATGGGCTGGCGGTGCGTATTTTCACTGGTGCGCCAATTCCAGATGGGACAACGACTGTAGCGCGCCAAGAAATCGTAAATGTGGCTGAGCAGAAAATTGTACTGACAACAGCGCTAAAACAGCATGCTGATACACGAGATGCAGGTGAGGAAATTTCAATAGGCCAAATGTTGGCAAGCAAAGGCCAAAAACTGTCCGTGGGAGCAATTGCAGCACTGAGTATGGCAGGCATAGCAGATTGTGAGGTCTATGCTTACCCCAAGGTTGCAGTTGTAATTACAGGTGATGAAGTCGCAGAAAATATCGAGGACTATAGCGCGGGTAAGATTTTTGATGCCAATGCGCCATTAATCGCTGCGTGGTTTCAGGCTCAGCTTGTACAAGTTGAAATTATGCATGTTGCAGATAAAAAACAAGCGGTTTTAGATTTATTCAACCGCTTAAAAGACAGCTTTGATTTAATTTTAACGACTGGCGGCGTATCTGTCGGTGATTATGATTTTGTTCGGCCGGCAGCCTTGGACATCGGCTTTCAGCAAATTTTCTGGAAAGTAAAACAAAAACCCGGCAAACCGATGCTGTTTGCACAATACTTACGTCCAGACAGCACCTCCTGTTATTTACTTGGACTACCGGGCAATCCCGCTGCTGTTTATGTCGGCATGCAAATTTATACAGATACATTAATGAAAGCCCTACAAGGTCAAACACCTGAGCTGGACTGGTTCAGCGCAGTCATGACACATGACCTAAAAGCAGATGCACGTGAGCGGTTTTTAAGAATGTCGGCGCACTTTGATAAGCAAGGCAAGCTTCAACTAACCAGCCTGTCTAAACAGCAGTCGCATATGTTGAGCAATTTAATGCAAGCTAATTGCATTGTTCGGATTCCTGCAGGGCAGTCTGTGCAAGCAGGACAAATTCTTCAAGGCGTATTTATTCAGCATTAGGAGTTTGCTATGCGATTCAAATTTATTTTAGCACTAGGAGTGAGCTTCATTGCTGGCGCATCTCAGGCGGAAACAGTCAAAATTTATGCTGCAGCCAGTTTAAGCAATGCTATCAGCGATATTGCAAAGCAATATCAGGCACAGAATCCAGACATCAAAATTGTACCGGTATTTGGCGCGTCATCTGCTTTAGCCAAACAGATTGAAGCCGGTGCGCCAAGTGATTTGTATTTTTCAGCAGATGTGGACTGGATGAATTATTTGGTGCAAAAACAGAAAATACCTGCAAAGCAAGTGTTCAATATGCTGAGCAATGATTTGGTGCTGATTACGCCTAAAGCGGTGAATATGCAATTTAGGGCCGTGCCGCAGTTTAATTTTGCCAAGGCATTTCAAGGTCACTTATGTACAGGGCATATGGAATCTGTACCTGCAGGAAAATATGCTAAACAAAGCTTGACCAAGTTGGGATGGCTGACGAGTTTAAATGGCCGCATTGTTGGAACAGATGATGTACGTTCAGCACTGGCTTTTGTCGAACGAGGTGAGTGCCAAGCGGGGATTGTTTATCGTACCGATGCGATGATCAGTTCTAAAGTTAAAATAGCCGGGATTTTTCCAAATCATACTCATCAACCGATCATTTACCCATTGGCTTTAACACAGCAAGGCGCAGCTAAACCTGAGGCCGTGAAGTTTTACCGTTATCTTAAAGACCATGCGCAAAGCAAAATGCTGTTTAAGTATTATGGCTTTGGTGTGAAAGGCTAAAGCATGCTGAGCCTAGAAGAGTGGAGCGCATTGTATCTATCGGCTAAAGTTGCCGTTTGCGCCACTGTATTTTGCTTGCCATTTGCTATTGGGCTGGCATGGGTTTTAGCACGTTATGAGTTTCATTTGAAATTTTTGGTCGAAGCGCTGTTACAAATGCCGATGGTGCTGCCGCCGGTGGTTTTGGGTTATCTGCTGCTAGTACTGTTTGGTTCAAATGGCTGGATTGGACAGATGCTAATTGAATGGGGAATTCAACTGGCTTTTAATTGGAAAGGTGCAGTACTGGCTTCGATGATTGTGTCATTTCCGCTGGTTGTGCAGCCAATCCGTTTGTCTTTTCAAATGATCAATCAACAGCTGGAGCAGGTTGCAGGCTCACTAGGCGCACATCCTTTACGGGTATTTGTCTCAATCAGCCTGCCGCTGGCTTTACCAGGGATTTTAATTGGCAGTATTTTAGGATTTAGCCGCAGTCTGGGCGAATTTGGCGCAACCATTACCTTTGTGGGTAATATTCCTGATGAAACCCGAACCATTCCTATCGCCATTTATTCGCTGATACAGCAGCCCAATGGCGAAGAATCCGCAATGCGTTTAGTGATCCTTTCATTGCTGGCGGCTTTTGGCGCATTGATTGCCAATTATTATATTTTACAGCGCTATCAGCGAAAACTCGGAGCCGGCCATGCTTCAGTGTGATTTTCAGTTTCAATACACCGATTTTAAGTTGCAGGCTCGGCTGCAGATGCAGGATCAGCTGCTGGGCATTATGGGGCCATCAGGTAGTGGGAAATCTACGCTGCTGAAAAATTTGGTTGGTTTGCTGCAGCCGCAGCAAGGGTTTATTTCGCTGAATCAGTGTGAAGTGTTCGATGCGGCGCAAAAAATTAACTTGCCAATGCATAAACGCCGTATTGCGCTGATTTTCCAAAAAGCATGGCTTTTCCCACATATGAATGTGCAGCAAAATCTGCAATATGCAGAGAAGTTAAGCGCTCAGGAAAATGCGCAATTTCAGTTTCAGCAAGTAGCGGATCTGCTTGAGTTACAGCCACTGCTCAAACGGCGGGCGCATGAACTTTCTGGCGGTGAGGCGCAGCGCGTTTCCATAGGACGCGCATTGCTGTCACAGCCTGACTTACTGCTGTTAGATGAACCGCTGACAGGACTTGACCGCAGGCTGAAAGATCAAATATTGCCATTTTTAAACACGGTGAAAGAACAGTCGGCGCTGCCGATGATATATGTCACGCATCATAGTGATGAGTTAGATTATTTAAAAGCCCATATTTTGCATCTAGAAAATGGTCAAATAAGTTTTTAAATAAATATAAATTATATAAGTAATAACAGTGAATTAGATGAAAAAATGGTATTAAGCTGCATCTTAAAGTTTTGATTAGAACTATGAAAAACTCATTTTCTAGATTAAATTGTTACAAAACAAGGGAGAACACAGCGTTTTCCCTTTTTTATTCCTAATGATCTTGGAAATAATGATTTGTACGACTGACCGTGCAGACAGGGAATCTAATCGATGCATGATGATAGCTTAGCCACACATAATTCAACTGCAAAACTGGGTGCAGGGCTATCTAATCGGCATATTACAATGATCAGTATTGGTGGTGTAATTGGTGCTGGACTGTTTGTTGGATCATCTGCTGCGATTGCAAAAGCAGGGCCTGCCGCCGTTCTTGCTTATATTACTACCAGTATTTTGGTTTTTTTAATCATGCGAATGTTGGGAGAAATGGCTGTAGCTCAACCTGACACCGGCTCATTTTCAACCTATGCAAGAAAAGCCATTGGGCCTTGGGCGGGCTTTACCATCGGATGGTTATATTGGTGGTTTTGGGTTTTAGTTATTCCAATTGAAGCAATCGCTGGTGCAGAAATTCTGCATGCATGGTTTCCATCAATATCCAGCGCTGTCTTTGCGACATTCTTTATTGTGCTTCTCAGTTTAGCGAACTTTTTTAGTACTCGGAGTTTTGGTGAGTTTGAATTTTGGTTTTCTCTGATAAAAGTCTTGGCTATTGTAATTTTTATCGGCATTGGACTCACCGCCATATTGGGGTTTTGGCCCTTAGCACCTAATGTAAGTGGTGTAGAAAATCTGTTTAAAAATGATGGATTTATGCCAAATGGCCTGGGTGGTGTACTTTCAGCAATATTGATTTCAGCATTTTCATTCTTTGGTGTAGAAATACTGTCTATCGCTGCAGCAGAATCAAAAGATCCTGAACAAAAAATTAAACGTGCAACCAATTTAGTACTGTATCGGGTCATCTTATTTTTTGTGGTTTCAATTTTTATAACGGTTGCACTGGTAGATTGGCGTTCACCACAATTACAACAATTAGGCACCTTCCAGTATGTCTTGGTCAGCTTAAATATCCCACAATCAAAATTGATTATTGATAGTGTGGTCTTTATTGCGGTTGCAAGTTGTATGAATGCCGCACTTTATAGTTCTTCAAGGATGTTATTTTCATTGGGGACACGTAAAGAAGCACCTCAATGGGTCACATCCATTAATGCCTCTGGTGTACCTGCAATTGCAGTATTTGCATCGTCTGTAGTGGGCTTAATTTGCTGTGCAGTCAATTATTTATTTCCAGGCCAAGTATTTGGATTTTTACTGTCTACAACAGGTTCAATTGCCTTATTGGTTTATTTAGTGATTGCATTTTCACAGCTTAAATTGAGAACACAAATCGAAAAAAATGGAACTGAGGTTGCGTTTAAAATGTGGCTATTTCCATGGCTCACATGGGCAGTCATTTTGGTGATCTTAAGTGTGCTGATCTATATGTTTTTATCTCCAGCCTACAGTTATGAAACTTCATTATCTTTAGGTGTTACGACATTGGTGGTTATCTGCGGCTTAGTTGTGACAAGAAAATCTAGAGTAAAGAATGATTCCGAACTGAATTAAAAATAAAGGTTTCGCCGATAAAAATCGTAATCATGAACCAATGGATTGTCTTTAGCATGTGCCGTGTCAGGGGATTAAAGCGAATGCCTTACGTTATATCTCTATGGCAATCCATTTTTAAGACAAATTCAAAGATTCACTTGACCTTCGACCGACTCCAAGCTTTATAATCGTTAAAATTTTCTTGATTGATGCAATATGCGTTCTGCGACATGGATAACAGTCTTAGTTGGATTGTTCATGTTCCAAAGCCTTTGGAACGTGGCAGCCGCTTTCTGTGTGCATGAAGAGCAAACTCAAGTTGTTCAAAGCTATCATTTTGGTCATCATCAAAATATCTTATGCGTTAGCAATGAAACCGATCCACAGCATTCGTTGCATCAAGCATCTGATGAATCCAGTAGCAAACCAGTCAAAAATATCGCTAACGATCTGCAACTCGGTGAAGATCATCAAGACCATTTGCCGTCTATGACGCATTTGATTGTGCAAAATCAACAATCGATTCTTTTTATTGCACATCAGAGCTTTGAATATTCGCCAAAATTTGTTTGGAAGAATCTTTATCAAGCCCCTGATTTATTACTGCAAACACCTCCTCCTGTTTATGCCCCGCTAATGGCGGGGTAGCCTAAAAAATTCCCGCCACTTTTTTTAATAAATGAGTGGGAAAAATCATGTCTTTATATTTTACGGCGTTTATACGTCTAGGCTTAGCTGTCGGTATTTCGACGGCCTTACAAAGTACGTTTGCCGAAAATGTCAGTAGTTTTGAATCTGCATTTGCCAAAGTACAAAACTACCAAGCACAAACAGATATTTGGCAACAACAACAGCAAATCTCAGATTTTAATGTGCGCCAAAGCAAGCTTTGGCAGAATCCAAGTCTATCGATTGAACAAAATGGTTTTGGTAAAAATCAAGATCAAGAGCTCAGTATCGGAATCAGTCAGCCACTGGATGTATTCGGTCAACGTAAAATCAATCAAGCACTCGCGAGTACCTCTGCACAGCAAATTCAGTTGCAACAGCAGATTTGGAATGCGCAAAGTCAGCTGATTGTGAAGTTTGCATGGTCACAGCTAGCCATCGCTCAAAATGAGCAATCAATTTACGCTACACAGCTCAAACTCAGTAAATCTAATTTGGACAGTGCACAAAAACGTTATCAAGCTGGCAGTATCGCTTTGGTAGATGTGGAGCGCGCTCAAATTGAAGCTTTGGAAATACAGCGTTTATACCAACAGGCAGTTTTAAAACAGCAAACTGCGGCACGTCAGCTTTCTAATTTATGGGGTGAATCCACGTCGCAAATCGCGTTGAATAACAGCGTTACGCCTTGGCCTGAACAGAGCCAAAGTTTAGTTGAATGTAATTTATCGGAAGGTTGGTTACAAAAATTGTATGCCTTGAATATTCAGCAGGCAAATCAGCAAATTGAACATTTAAAAGTACAGGCACGCCCAAACCCAACCCTAAATATGGGCATGTCACGTACCAAATCTCCAACTGACGCCAATGATACGGCCTTGGTACTTGGTGTGGATATTCCGCTCAATATTTTTAACCGCCAGCAATATGCCATTCCAATGGCGCAAAAACAGCAAATTTTATTAAATCATCAGCAACAGCGCGAGTTAAAACAGCAAGTTTTAGATATTGCCAATAGCATTCACCAGCTTAAAGGTCTGCGTATGCAGTTTGATGCCACAGGCAATCAGATTGGTTTGGCTGAAAAGGTTCAAAACCGAACTTTGCAAGGTTTTCAGGCAGGTAAATTTGCTATTACAGACGTACAGCAAACCACAAAACAACTCCAAGACCTTCGACTTAGCCAAATGCAAATTTTGGCGCAGGCTTGGCAAAGCGCACTCAGTGCTGAAGCCTTAAGTATTGGAACCAGTTATGAAGAAATCAGCCGTTCAGATGCTTATAGCCAACTCAATAAGAAAGCCATTGAGGCATCCCAAAATCTCATCAACAGCGCATCAGCACAATAAGGCAGTTAATCACATGAAAATTAAACAAGATGGAAAAATTTCACAGCCTTTGATGATTGCAGTTTTGGTTGGCCTAACGCTGATGCTGTGTACTGCTATTTGGTTAAGTACAAATAAATCCGATGCGGATAAAACTGAGTCGGAAGGTGAAAATAGCGAAGCCAAAAAGAGTGATACTGAAGCAGAACATGCGGAAGAAGGTGAACTGCAACTCACCACTCAACAAATGGTGGAACAAGGAATTAAAATTGCGACTGTAGAAAATGGTCTGGTCGAAAATATTATTCAATTGCCGGGTAAATTGGCGGTCAATACAGATCAGCAGGCACATATTTCCCCAAACTTCAGCGGTCATGTCGAACAAGTCAGTGTAGCACTCGGTCAAACTGTACAAAAAGGTCAAACTTTAGCTGTGCTGTCAGTACCTGAATTGATTGATCAGCAAGCCAATTTACGTATGGCAGAAGCCAATTTAGATTTAGCCCGTCAAGATTATCAGCGTGAGCAAAAGCTATGGTCTCAAGGAATTTCTGCCAAACAGGACTTCCAGCGTGCTGAAAATGCCTATCGTCAGGCTCAAATTAGCGTACAGTCAGCACAATCGCGCTTACAAGCTTTGGGCGCGAATAGCGGTCAAAACGGACGATTTATTATTCGTGCGCCAATCGCTGGCGTGATTAGTCAAAAAGATATTGTGGTGGGTGAAAATGTGCAATTGGCAGACCAATTGTTCACCATCGAACAGCTTAAAGATTTGTGGCTGGAATTTAACTTAGCTCATCAATATTCCGCACAATTACAAACGGGTCAAATCGTCTCTTTCAAAATCAATAGTTCAGATCAGCTCTATAGCGCAGAGGTACAAAGCCTGACGTCAAAGGCAGATGTGCAAACGGGACGCTTGGTGGTACGTGCCAAATTAAAACAACAATCTGCTGAGCTTCGCCCGAATGTGATGGTCAACGTGCTATTGGCAGATTCAGGTACTAAAAATGTATTACGGGTGCAAAAGTCCGCCGTGCAAAGCATAGAGGGTAAAGACAGTATTTTTATTGTTGAATCTGAACAAAAAGGTCAAGTGCATTTAAAAGCGCAAGCGCTAAAACTTGGACAAGCATCCAGTGATGGGCAATGGCTAGAAGTGATTTCGGGTCTTGATGCAGGGCAAAAGTATATTTCCCAAGGCAGTTTTTTACTGAAATCGGAACTGGAAAAAGACGAGGCTGGCCATGAACACTAATTCAGAGAATCCGAACACAAATTTACCAAAGCCAGCAGGTCTATTCGAACGCATTATTCAGTTTTCAATTCAAAATGCAATTTGGGTGATGCTGTTTGTCTGCACATGGATTGCCGTCGGGATTTACAGTTATCAAAAACTGCCGATTGATGCAGTACCTGATATTACCAACACCCAAGTGCAAATTAATACGCAGGCCAATGGCTTTACAGCGTTAGAAGTTGAACAGCGGATTACTTATCCGATTGAAAATGCAATGGCAGGTATTCCAGATTTGGAGCTGACCCGCTCAATTTCACGTTATGGCCTGTCACAAGTCACGATTGTCTTTAAAGATGGTACGGATATTTACTGGGCGCGTCAGCAAATTAATCAGCGGGTACAAGAAGTTCAGTCGACATTGCCTGCTCAGGTTTCTCCGACGATGTCGCCCGTTTCGACAGGTTTGGGCGAGATTTATCAATGGGTGCTGAAAGCAGAACCCAATGCAAAAAAAGCAGATGGCACGGCATATAGCGCGATGGATTTGCGTGAAATTCAGGACTGGATTGTGCGTCCGCAATTACAGCGTGTACAAGGTGTTGCCGAGGTCAACAGTATTGGTGGCTTTAATAAAACCTACGTGGTTTCACCTGATTTAAACCGTATGCAACAGCTGAATCTGTCATTAGAACAATTACAGCAAGCGCTTACGGAAAATAATGAAAACCGTGGTGCAGGTTTTATTGAAGAAAATGGTCAGCAGTTAACAGTTCGAGTGCCGGGAACCTTAAACACCATTTCAGATATTGAAAACACCATGATTGACAGCCCTAATGGCAGTCCAATTCGGGTGGGTGATATTGCACAAGTATCGATAGGGCATGATTTGCGAACAGGTGGTGCAACCTATAACGGCGAAGAAACGGTTTTAGGTATTGCCATGATGGCCATGGGACAAAATAGCCGAACTGTCTCGAAAGCTGTAGATGTCAAAATTAAAGACATTCAATCCAGCTTACCCAAAGGCGTGATCATTGAAACAGTTTATGACCGTACCACATTGGTGGAAAAAGCCATTAAAACCGTTCAAAAGAACTTGGTTGAAGGCGCAATTCTAGTCATCATCATTTTATTTATCTTTTTAGGTAATATCCGTGCCGCCTTAATTACTGCCTGCGTTATTCCACTATCCATGCTGTTTACCTTAACCGGCATGGCACAAAAGAATATCAGCGCGAACCTAATGAGCTTAGGCGCATTGGATTTCGGGATTATTGTTGATGGTGCAGTGGTGATTGTTGAAAACTGTATACGACGTTTAGCCCATGCACAGCAAATTTTGAAACGTCCATTAACGCAAAATGAACGCTTTAAAGAAGTCTTTTTGGCTGCACGTCAGGCGCGCCGTCCGCTGATATTCGGTCAGTTAATTATTTTAGTGGTTTATTTGCCAATTTTTGCTTTAAGTGGTGTAGAAGCAAAAATGTTCCATCCGATGGCATTAACTGTGGTATTGGCACTTGTGGCGGCGATCATTCTGTCTATTACATTTGTACCTGCTGCTGTAGCGCTTTGGGTGAAAGGTGAAATTAAAGAAACAGAAAGCCGTTGGATGAATTGGCTGAAAAAGCAGTATCTTCAAATTTTAAATAAAGCCTTTCATTACAAGGCTGTAGTGATGACTTTTGCACTGTGTTTACTGCTCATTACTGGGCTTTTAAGCACCAAAATTGGCAGTGAGTTTGCACCACAGCTGAGTGAAGGTGATTTTGCAGTTCAACTGATGCGCTCTCCTAGCACTGGTTTAGAAGAATCATTAAGAATGCAGGAAAACGCTGAGAAACTGCTGTTGAAAAAATTCCCAGAGATTCAGGCTGTATTTGCTCGTACAGGTACGGCAGAAGTAGCAACCGATGTAATGCCTCCGAACATTTCCGATGGTTATATCATGCTCAAACCACGTAATGAATGGCCAAACCCTAAAGAAAGTGTGGATGAACTGCGTGGCCGTATGGTGGCTTATGTGGCTACAATTCCAGGTAATAACAGTGAGTTTTCCCAACCTATTGAACTGCGCTTTAATGAGTTGATCTCAGGTGTGCGTAGTGATGTGGGCGTCAAAATATTTGGCGATGATATGCAAGTGCTCAACACAGAAGCCACTAAGATCGCCAAAATTATGCAGCAAGTTGCGGGGAGCAGCGCCGTAAAAGTTGAACAAACTTCAGGTTTACCTTTATTAAATATTGAAATAGATAAGGCTTTGGCTGCGCAATATGGTTTAAACGTTAAATCTATACAGGATACTGTGGCAGCCAGTGTCGGTGGACAAAGTGTAGGGGAGATTTTAGAAGGTGATCGCCGTTTTGATTTTGTTATTCGTTTAAATGATCAAGATCGTAATGTAAGTACAATTTCACAACTACCGTTAAAGTTGCCAAATGGTGGCAGTATTGTACTCTCAAATGTTGCCACAGTGTCTAATGTAGATGGGATCAATCAAGTCAGCCGTGAGAATGGTAAACGCCGTATTGTAGTGACTGCCAATGTTGAGGGCCGTGATTTAGGTTCTTTTGTGGCGGGTATGCAGACTCAGCTGAAACAATATGCATTACCAAGCGGTTATTGGATTGAATATGGCGGTCAATTTGAAAACCTTGCATCTGCCAAAGCAAGAATGCAAATTGTCATTCCTTTAGCACTACTGACCATCTTTATTTTATTAATGGCAGTATTTCATAATGTGAAAGAAAGTCTGCTGGTCTTTACTGGCGTACCCTTTGCCTTAACGGGCGGTGTATTGTTTCTTTGGTTAAGAGATATTCCGCTTTCGATGTCTGCAGGGATTGGATTTATTGCACTCTCAGGTGTTGCTGTGCTGAATGGCCTGGTCATGCTGACCTTCATTAAAGAACTGGGGGACAAGTATCCATTGCATGAAGCCGTATGGCAGGGCGCTGTACTTCGATTACGCCCAGTACTCATGACTGCCTGTGTTGCCTCTTTAGGTTTTGTACCAATGGCTTTGGCAACAGGTACAGGTGCGGAAGTGCAACGGCCTTTAGCCACGGTTGTGATCGGCGGTATTCTTTCTTCCACCTTGCTGACCTTGGTGCTATTGCCAGTGCTTTACCGCTGGCTTAATACAGCTCGATCTCAATAATCTAGACTAAGCAATTTTGATTAAAACGATATTGCATTAACCCATACGGTTCATTCATTAGACAGAATGGATCGTATGGACTTACGATTTATCAATATTTAAACACAGCTAAAATCAGCAAATCAGTATAAGCCGATATTCACCTACATTTTCTACAGGTGCGCGGTGCACACAAGGCAAAACTTGCTGTGTAGGATGATCCACCGCTAAACGCCAAAGATGACCATTGCCTAGATTTACAGGCACAGCATTTTCTTTGAGCTGATAATGTAAATCAAAAAAATATTCCGCTAAAAAATCATCAAATTCTGAGGTAGGGCCATCGTACAAATCTTTAAGTTGTTCTCGTATTTTAGGAATTAAGATTCTTTGTGTCACTTGATCATTTGGCACAATATCACTGGAAGCACCATAATATGTACATAAAAAGGTATCGGTAGCGATAGGTGATCGATCGACATGAAAGGAATAAACATCGGTTGAGATGAAATCGAATTCATCATCTCGTTCATAACATTTGAGCAAGTTCAACGAAGGTGATGCACCAAATGCTGTTAATTGTTGCAGATCATTTAAAATAACTTCTCTGGCTAAATGGCCTTGCGATGAAAGTGTTAACTTCATCAGATCATCTATAGAAATTTCGGTTATATTTTCAATCAGTTCGAGTTTTTCGACTATTTCTTTAAAGTCGCCTTGTATGCTGCGTTGCCAGCAAAGCGCATTCATTTGACCTTCGAAATGACGATGAATCAATTCAGAAAATGTAGTGACTACACCAATTTGAGGATGCTGGGAAAAAGTATTGCTCATAATAGGGATCGAATTAAATCTGAGGCGAAAATACTGCGTGCAAGGAATAGCTAGAAGGATTCAGCAGTTTCATTTTATCTTAAAACACAAACTGCTATACAAGATTATTTGAGCGTAGGTATTAATCGTTACGCTTTCTGTTTGGCTTTTTGGCGTAAGACATACAAATATAAGCTTTCTACTTTTTCACGTGCCCAAGGTGTAGTACGTAAGAATCGTAGTGATGATTTAACGCTTGGATCTATGCAAAAACATCTAATTTCAATTTTGCGGCTTAAGCCTTCAAAACCACCGTAGTAATCCAATAATTCATCCAAGATGTCAGCAAGTTTTTTGCCGTGTAAAGGGTCATTGGAGGTGCTCATATTAGATCAATCATATTTTGGGAGACCATTATTATAACCTGAGCGAGTTGAAAAAATGAGAGGGTTTGAATTTAAACATCAGGAACGTCAGATTCGCCAATTGATAAGATTCTGATTTCGGCATAACGTATATTATGTTCATTAGCGTACTCGGCATCGTGAATGATAATTTTACAGATTCACGATGTCGAGCTGTGGCAACGGATGCGTTGTGTAGGCCACAGTCTTGGATATTCTATTTAACTTATGTTCACCTAAAGTCTAGCACATAGAAAAACATCATTTAAACATTAATAAAATCAACAACTTGTCTGTATAGTTTTAATATTTAAATTTTTCCAGTTCATGAACTTGATGAATTCGATGTTTTTTTAGAGTTAAAAATGAAAAATTCCCAAACCTCCACTATGTCAACGTAGAGGTCTGAGACAACCTATAAAGTTATGAAACAGTTTTATCGTTTTGGCCAGGTAACCGTTTCGGCATAATTTTTTAAAACAAATTCACGCGTATCGTCTGCAATAAAAGCATCTTTAACAAGTTGTACTTCAGGTTTTTGAGATGCTTTGCTATTGGATACGAGAACGCTATCGTATTCTTGATTATCTTGTTCAAGATAAATTGAATCACGTTTTGGCAATAAGTCAGCATGAATAGTATATGCACCAGCCATAATTGCTAAATCTGAATCTTTAAAGCTAACTGGTACTAAAGCATGTTCAACTTCTAAAAACTGTAAGTTCTTTGGATTAGCTGTAATATCTTTTAAACTTGTTTTTGCACCAGTATTCGGTTTTAACTCGATCAATTTTGCTCGTGCCAATAGATTTAATGCACGTCCACCATTTGAAGGATCTGATGGAATTACGATTTTAGCCTTATCTGGAAGATCATTGATATTTTTATATTTAGGGGAATATGCCCCGAACATTCCATTAAAAGTAGAGGCAATTGCTATTAAATCCCAATTATTTAATTCTTTTGCTGACTGCATATAATACTTATGCTGAAAATAGTTTAAATCTGCTTCATTTTCTGCCACAGATTTATTTGGAATCAGGCCATCATTAGCATATTTAATTTTCAGTTCAATATTTTGTTTTTTGACTTTATCCCTTACATATTCAGCAACTTGTGGATATGGAGGGTTATCACGTGTAAGTAAGGTAACTACTTTTTTTTCACTACTTTCACTAGAAACTGTTTTTTCCTGTTTAGAGCAGCCTGTTAATCCAAGACCAATTGATGCTGTAAAAACAGCAGTTAATAAAGATTTAAGTTTCATAAATAAATAGCCCCTAAAGCGCTATTAGCGCTACTTTTTAGAATTACATTCAAATATTGAGAATGGTTAAATATATGGTTAGATTAGAAATAACTAATATTGGGTACAGTGCGTTTATTCACTAGAATATCTCCCAATACCTTTGCCTTGAGGCTAACTGGATTGTGGGTAGATAAGGTACGAATATTGCGCCAATGTCGATCATTCAATGTCTCGTGCCCCATAGCAGATGCCTCAATGACTTCAAACATTAAATTGGCTGCTTTGAGTGCTAATGGATCAATTGAAACTTTTACTTTTGCAGTTTCTATAGCAGCTTTCTGCAAAAAATCATCATAAGTCGGCTGGTTTAAATGCTGAATAACCTGGTCTAGTGAGTGCGCCGCTCGTAATACTGCTTGTTCTACAATAAAAGCAATTGATGATATTTCTCCTGCTTTTTCGAGAAAGAGGGGCTCATCACGAGCTTGTTCAGCATTCCCATAATTAAAAGTTCGACCTCGATTAGCAAGCAGTACTGCAGTGCGATCTTCTACAGCTTTTGTTTGACCAGCAATGATCGCTTGAATATACAGTTGTGCGAATGGTTTATTAATTAAACCATGGGGTTTAGGCCAACGGATCTCATCCTCAGATATGATTACATGATTAAATACCGTAGTCCCACTAGCAGTATTTCGTTGTCCAATCCCGATCCAATCATCAAAAATTTCTACACCTTCTCGATTAGTCGGTACAACAACATGACATAAAGTACCTAGATGACTTTGTGCGAATACCAATACATAATCTGCATACAAAGTACCGGTAGTAAAATACTTTTTACCGTCTAAAAATAATTGACCATTTTCATTAAGAATTTTTGTATTTACCTTGCCACTACCGACATTATTTGATGATGGTTCTGCAAGTGCATTGCTGATAATTTTTCCACCAGCTATACGCTTGAACCATTTCTCGCGATAAGCTGGATCAGGATGCCTTATTACTTCTTCTGTAAAGTTAAAATGTGAGTGGAAAATATGAGCAACATCAGAATCAACACGACCTAATTCAATAACTACAGCAAATAACTCTTCAATACTTAGTGCTTGCCCTCCATATTGTTTGGGTAAGCGCAATGCACCGATTTTCTGAGATTTTAAGTATTGAATAATCTGTGCTGGTGGCTGTTCGCCATTTGCATCACGAATAGCCAAATCAGCTTTAATAGTTTCAATTAGTGCAAGAAACTCTTTGCGTTCATGATAGGGACGTACACTATTCTCTACCTCCTGAACTTTAATATTCATAAAAACTTTTCCTAATATGTGTAATTCATTTTTTCCAAGTGACCTTCTTAAAAGTTATTCCACTGTAAGGTCATGTTGAATTTGATTCTTTAAATACGCTTATCTAAACGTTTAACAAAATAGTTCCCGGTAAATTGAATTACTTGAACAATAAAGATAATGATGAGTACAGTTACAATCAGAATGTCGGTTTCAAAGCGGTGAAAACCATAACGAATAGCAAAGTCACCGATACCACCACCACCAACGATGCCAACAATCGTGGAATAGGAAAAATAACTTACTGTCACGATAGTGATTGAGTTAACAATTGCTGCACGTGCTTCTGAAAACAGTACTTTATGTACAATTTGAAATTTAGTTGCGCCCATTGCTTCCGCTGCTTCAATTACCCCACGGTTGACTTCTAGCAAAGCTGCCTCAACAAAACGGGCAAAATATGGAATACAACTAATTGTCATAGGAACAATGGCGGCTGTTGTACCAATTGAAGTTCCCACAATTAAGCGTGTTAAGGGCACAATGGAAATAGCGAGAATTAAAAAAGGGAAAGAACGTATGAAGTTCACCACAGCATTTAAAACTCCATTTACCAACTTATTGCTAGAAATTGAGCCATCACGAGTTAAATACAGGGCAGTGCCTACTATTCCACCAAAAATAATGCCAAGTAGAATCGTGACAGACAGCATATAAAAGGTTTCGCCAAGTGCTGTTTGAATTTCAGGCCAAATACCAATTACTTTTTCGTACATATTAGGAAGCCTCTTTTAAACTAGTACTGACATCATTGAGTAATAATTTTGAAATAATAGATTTGACTGGTTGCTGGATTGGCTGATTGAGGTCAAACTCTTCAATGACTTGGCCTTGTTCCATTACCGCCACACGGTTACAGATTTTGTGTACTAGTTGCATTTCATGAGTCACGATTACTATGGTGATACCAAACTGTTTATTGATCTTTGACAGGTAATGCAGAATCGATTCTTTAGTTTGTGGATCGACAGCAGAAGTTGGCTCATCGCAGAGCAGAATTTTGGGCTGGGTCACAATAGCGCGGGCAATTGCAATACGCTGTTTCTGTCCACCGCTAAGTTGACTTGGATAAGCATCTTTTTTATCTAACAAATCAACAATTTCCAAGCATTCTAAAGCACGTTTATGACGTTCTGCTTTTGGCACACCTGAAAATTCTAACGGCAACTCAATATTTTCTAGAGCAGTGCGGTTGGTCAGCAAGTTAAAATGCTGAAAAATCATACCAATGGATTTACGCTGTTCGAGTAATTGCTTTTTTGATAATCGTAAAAGGGAAACACCTTCTATTTTAATATCACCAGTATTGGGACGTTCTAGCAGGTTAATCATGCGCAATAATGTTGATTTTCCTGCACCACTAAAACCGATAATGCCAAATACATCACCTTGATGAATATTTAGACTAACATCGGAAACAGCCGTGAATTGACCATCCTTTTGGATAAATGTTTTCTTAAGATCCTGTAGTTGTATCATCATTTATTCTCTATGTTTAGCTCAGCATCACTGATGCAGTAGTCCTATTCAGCTCAACATAAATGAGAATTTAATATGTTTAAAATAAATATTTTTAATAAAATTATATAAAAATAATGAATGCTAAATTTAAGATTGATCTATTCTCCACCCTTTACAGAAGATTTATATCAATAATTCTAATAAAATTATAATGAAAAATTATGCTTTAGTATAGAATTTGTTAATTATATCAGTGTGTTAGTAATATTTATTAAAAACATTTCTGTAATTTATTGATTGAGATAATAACGTTACTTTCATTCTTTTATAAACAAAACATAGCTTATTCTGAATTTTATCTTTTCATATGAATTATATTCACTTCGCTTTAAATTAGAGGGAATCTAGAATCCGCGAAAAATGAATATAGATCAATTTATAGCTAAGAATTTGTTTTTTAATATCTTTTGTTATAATTTAATCTAAATATTCAAAGTTAATTTGTAAGATAGTCACTTGCACCATCTACTTTAGATACTCAATTTAGGTGAATAGGAGTTGATTCGCTCTGTTAAAAACTAGAAACCCTTAATTGAGTATTTTTTGTTAGAAAATTTCCTTTGTATGAATGAAGAGAATACTGATCTTTCTAAATAATTCATATTAAATTCACATAGAATAAGCTCCTGAATTTTTAAATAAATTTGATAGCCAGTATGATATGAGCTATTCAAATATCAAATTAGATTTCAAGCAGACAGCTGTGCAGCGCGATTATGCCGAGGTTAAATTTTTAATGAAGATTGAAGACATCCATGCTTTTATTGCTTTTGTTAAATTGCAATCCACGAGTCTTACTGCTCAACAATTAGGTATCACACAACCTGCAGTTACACGTCGCATCCAGAGTCTAGAACAAGCCTGTTCAGTTCAACTTTTTGACCGAAATACTCGCCCTTTAAAGTTAACCGCAAAAGGACGAGAAATATATGAACAGTGCTGTATTATCGAGCAAGAGTTCAATAGATTGAAGCAGATCATTGCTTTACAAAGTGCAGATTCAACACATCTTAGGATAGGAATTCCAAATAGCCTGTCAGAGTCTGGTATTTTTGGAATGATACAAGACCTCCAAAAAGATTTTCCCTCTGCAAAAATTGAAATTAGTACAGGGTGGGGTAAGGAATTATTATCTAAATTAGCTCACGATGAACTTGATGGCGTGATTTCTACTGCAAAAGAACATAATGCTTTTCCAAAAGATTATTCTCTGAAAATTATGGGTACCTTACATATTAGACCTGTAGTAGCAAAATCTTTAAGCAGATCAGGTGTTTCAACATGGGAAGACTTGCAGGATCTAGGTTGGATTTTAAATAATAAAGGATGTGGATTTAGAGAATTTTTAACTGAACAATTAGAAAAACAGTATAAACAGCTAAATTTAAAGATTGAAGTTACTGGAACTAGAATCCAGTTGGATTTAATACAACAGGGAGTTGGTGCAGGTTTCTTGGCACAGGAATTAATCTTTCAAACTCCTCATTTTCACCAATTATCAATTATAGATACTGGAGAACTAAATCTAGATGTCATTGTTTACAATGCACGTCGAGAAAACCTGAGCCATGCACAAACTGAATTGTTTGATGTAATTATGGAACGTTTTAACCAAAAATTGCATTTAACGTAATCTAAAAACGCATTCTTATGCGTAAAATTAATATTAGTTTATGATAAATATTTATTTAACACATACTAATTTTTAAATTACAGTTGTTTCAAGTTCAAAAAAATATTTTGGAAATTGAAATGACAATTCAAATTTTAGGCATGATTGGCCATCGTCTTGCTTCGGAAACGATCCCAGCAGAAGGCCCAGTATTTAATCCAGATTATGTTGCAAATTTTGCTAAAGCCCATGAGGATGCTGGATTTGATCGGGTATTGATTGGTCAATGGTCAGATCAGCCCGATGGCTTTATTGTGGCGGCTCATGCAGGTGCAAATACTTCGAAATTAAAGTTTTTATTAGCACATCGTCCAGGTTTTATAGCGCCAACTTTAGCTGCACGTAAGTATGCAACTCTAGATCATTTACTTAAAGGTCGTTTAGCAATTCATGTTATTACCGGGGGAAGTGATCCAGAACAGCAGCGTGATGGTGATTTCTTAACTAAAGCCGAACGATATGCCCGTACAAAAGAATTTTTAGACATCGCTAAGCTTTCCTGGTACAGCGATAACCCCTTCCAGTACAGTGGTAAATACTATCAAGTCAAAGATGGTTTCTCAGAAATCAAACCTTATCAATCTCATTTGCCAGTATATTTCGGAGGTTCTTCTCAAGAAGCATTAAATGTAGCTGCTGAACATGCAGATGTATTTGCACTTTGGGGTGAGCCTTTAGCTGGTGCTGAAGAGCTTATAAAAAATATTCGAGCAAATGAAGTAAATTTTGAGCGTAAAAATCCACTGGATTTTAATATCTCTTTCCGTCCAATTATTGCAGATACCGAAACACAGGCTTGGGAAAAGGCACAGGATATTTACAGTCTGACTCGAGAGCAAATTGAAAACCGCGGTCTGCGCAAAGATAAACAAAGTGCTCAAAGTGTAGGAGCCCAGCGTTTAGTGGAGTTGGCATCACAAGAAGTGCATGACACTAATTTATGGACTGGCATTTCTACCTTAGTACATGGCAACCATAACTCTACAGCTTTAGTAGGTACACCAGAGCAAGTAGCAGAATCTATTGCAGAATATTATAAGCTAGGTATTAACAGCGTATTGATTCGTGGTTTTGACCCATTAAATGATGTCATTGAATACGGCAAAGAACTACTACCAAGCATCCGTTATAAAACAGCCGAACTGGATAAATTAAACAAGATTGCCTAGGCCTTGCTGACAAAATATTAAAAAGTGTGATTGAAATGAAAAAAATATTAGTTGGCATTATTAGTGCTGTTTCAATAAGTTTAACTGCTTGTGATAAACAGGTTAATCAAGCTGAAAATACAAAAGAAGTGACTAAACTTAAAAATTCAGCACAAATTGAACTCAAAATTGGTGATCAAAAAGGAAATATGCGTGCCCAGCTAGAGGCATCAAAACTTCTAGATGGTATCGATTATAAAATTTCATGGTATGAATTCCCGGCAGCAGCTCCAGTTGCCGAAGCATTAAATGCTACCGCGATTGATATTGGTTATCTTGGAGATGCACCATTCATCTTTGCAAATGCAAATGGTGGTCATGCACGTGCAATTGCGGTTAACCGATATGATCCGTATGCAGTAGCTTTACTAGTGCCTAAAGATAGTCCGATTAAATCCATTCAGGATATCAAAGGAAAAACTATTACAGCGAATAAGGGCTCGATTGGTCAGCTGGTTACATTACGTGCTGTAGAACGTGCTGGCTTGAAAGCTTCTGATGTAAATTTTAAATTTTTGCCACCAGCAGATGGCAAACTTGCTGTTGCAAATGGCAATGTTGATGTATGGGCAGTTTGGGATCCATACACTGCCTATGCTGAAGTCATTGATGGTTTTCGAATCATTGAAAATGGACGTGGATTATATTCAGGTTTTACATTCCTTGCCGGTACAGAGCAAGCTTTAAATGATCAGCAGAAGCGTGCAGCTATTCAGGACTTTATCTACCGGCTTGAAGAATCTCAGGAATGGGTAAATAAAAACTACCAGTCATTTGGTAAAGAACTTGCAAAAATCACCGGAATTCCAGAAGAACCAGCCACATTAGCATTCAAACGAAAAAATGCCACATGGACTAGTATTACTGATGATGTAATTGCCACTTCGCAAGACACAGCAGATTTCTATCATAAACACCAATTATTAAATCAGAAAATTGATGTAAGCGGTCTGTTTGATCGTGAGTTTAATACAAAGCAGGCAGGAAATTAATATGACTAAATATCTGAATGCTTTAGCATCTGTAATTAATGCTATTGAGCAAGGATTAGTAGAACAACTGGATGAGCAAAACTTAATTCAGCGCTTTACACCTGAGTTTAAAAAGCTCCTCCAGGATTCAACCTGGCTTGAACCAGAGTTTAAAAAACCGCATCCAGAATATTATCAACAATATCTATTGTATCTAGATCCTGAAGAGCGTTTTTCCATTGTCAGCTTTGTTTGGGGACCAGGTCAAAAAACACCAATTCATAACCACGAAGTATGGGGTGCAATTGGTGTGCTTGAAGGTGCAGAAGTCTCTACACCTTATACCTGTGATGAGGCAGGTTTACATTCAGTTGCTCAAGGCGAGTATCTCGAAGTGGGAGATATCGACTGGTTTACACCAACTACGGGAGATATTCATGCTGTTAACAATGCCTTTGAGGATAAAGTCTCAATCAGTATCCATATTTATGGTGCAAATATAGGCAAAGTTGAGCGTTTTACCTATCAACTAGACGGTACAGCTAAACCATTTATTTCTGGTTATTCAAATTTTTAAAGAGTGATGTTAAAAGAATGAAAACTATCGTTTATCAAGAAATCCGTGAAAAATTACTGGCTGGCGAGGAAGTTGCTATTGTAGATTTAAGGGAAGAGCATATCTTCGCTCAAAATCACCCCTTATTTGCGACAAATATATCTTTATCACGTCTCGAAATTGAAATTTATAACCGTATTCCTCGTCTAAATACACTCACGGTTATTTATGATGATGGCGATGGTCGTGTTGAGCGCGCCTATAAAAAACTTAGCGAGTATGGTTATAGTAACATTGCAGTTTTAGAAGGTGGCGTAGAAGCATGGCAACGTGATGGTGGTGAATTATTCATTGATGTTAACTCTGCCAGTAAAGCATTTGGTGAGTTTGTAGAGCATCATAAGGGCACACCATCTCTTAGTGCCGAGGAACTAAAAGCAAAAATTGATGCTCAAGAAAATATCGTCATTTTAGATGCTCGACGTTTTGATGAATATCAGACTATGAGTATCCCAACTGGGATGAGTGTTCCAGGCGCAGAATTGGTTCTGCGTGCTCCTTCATTGGTTAAAGATGAAAACACCCAGATTATTGTAAATTGTGCTGGTCGTACTCGCAGTATTATTGGTACTCAATCACTAATTAATGCTAAGTTGCCTCATGAAATTTTTGCATTACGAAATGGAACGATTGGCTGGACACTCGCTGGACAACAACTAGAGCATGGTCAGCAACGTTCATTTGTAGCTCTTGATACCCAGATTGACGAGCAGGCAAAACAAAATGCTGAAGAATTGGCAAAGCAAGCAGGTGTAAAGCAAATCAGTTTAACTGACTTACAGGATCTACAGGCACAAGAAGATAAAACCACTTATATTTTTGATGTACGTACTGAGCAGGAATATGCAGCAGGGCATTTACCTGGTAGTCGTTGGGTAGCAGGTGGTCAGCTGGTACAGGAAACTGACCATTATGCTGCAGTGCGTGGTGCTTGTATTGTTTTAGTTGACGATCAACTTGTTCGGGCATATATGACCGGTTCTTGGTTAGCACAAATGAACTGGGATGTTTATGTACTTGAAGATGATTTTGTAAAACTTCTGGCTGAAGCGGGAGGCTGGAAACCTGCTACACCCCAGATAGATGTTGACTTATTTATTTCTCCAGAAGAGCTGCAACAACTTTCAGCAACACAAAATATTGCTATTTGGGATTTCACTACTGCAGCTAACTACAAAAAAGGGCATATTCCAAATGCACAATGGGTTTTAAAAGCAGATGTAGCTAAACTGATCCAGCAGTCAGAATTTACAAACAAAGATGCCATTGTTGTAACTTGTGGTTCTAGTTTGCTTGCTCAATATGCAGTGCCAGAAATCAAAGCTCAACTTAATTCAAATCAAAAAGTATATATCTTAAAAGGTGGTAATGCTGCTTGGGTGCAGACAGGTCTGCCATTAGAGCAAGAATTAGATTTACTTTCAGAAGAGATTGATCGATATAAACGCCCTTATGAAGGTACCGATAATTCAAGAGAAGCAATGCAATCTTATCTAGACTGGGAGTTCGGTTTAGTCGATCAGCTTAAGAATGATGGCACACATGGGTTCTTTGTAATATAAAATATTAAGTTTAACCTGAATCCTGCTTAAGCCAATCATTCCATTACTCGAATGGTTGGCTTGTTTTGATGGCATAACTGGTAAGCACATAGAGATGCATAAATTCCAGCTAAGTATCCTTCAATGCTTCTCGCTTTACTCGTCACCAAATGATATTTCCCTTTTAACAGGCTAAATAAAGTCTCTATTTTATTACGCTGCTTTAAGT
>NZ_VPBP01000017.1:0-71814 GCF_013418685.1 Acinetobacter sp. YH12129 | reverse complement strand
AAGTATTTGGATTGTCACTGCTTGCTCCAAAGTTAACATGTTGAGCAGTCCAAAATGACCGCTATATTAACCAAGGGGGTCAGTTTTTAAATGCCATTAGGGGGTCATTTTTACACTGCCGCTAACACTTACCAGTTATGCCATCAAAACAAGCCAACCATTCGAGTAATGGAATGATTGGCTTAAGCAGGATTCAGGTTATCTAAAATCTTTTTACTAGGGTCAGGAAGTTCATTTGTAAATTCAATTAAAAAATTTTCATTAGGTAAAATATGAAGGACTAGGTTTGAGCCTTCAGCATTCCTATCTAAAAAAATTGCATTTTTATTTTTTAATACACTAGATCTATCTTGATTAGTTATTGAATATTCAATAATGGGTGATTTTTTTCTATTAAAAGTGATACAGCAATATTGACCTGAGGACTCATACGAGCCTAAAAATTTTGCTCCTTCCACATTCGCTATTCCTTCATTATTTATTCGAACATTTGCAAAATCATTACTTGAATAATTTATTACACTGTAGTCAAAAGTATCTTGATTGTTGTTAATGTGATTGGAACATCCACTTAATATTGTGATGGAGGTAATTATAAATATTATTGTATGTTTCATTGTAATTCTTTTTAAAGTAATAAAGGGTCAACAAATAGTCAGCCCTTTATACTATAAATTAGATCAAACTAATAGTGCATTAAAGTGCTGTAATTTGTACCATATCCACTTTGATATTTGCTAACTGATCAGTAAATATAAGTTCTTTTAATCTTATCATCCTTAAGATATAGCACAGACATGGCACAGGTTTCTTCAAGTACATTAATGCTAATGCCGCCATTATTTAGTATCACTCTTGCTGATTCTGGTGCATTGTCGAAATCAAAGGGTGTTGCTGTAGGCTCTAGATAAATATCAACTAGTTTTTCACCTCTTGGGGTTATTTCGAATACACCAAAATTACCGAGGTCAGTGTTTCCATCATCACTTTCATAAAAGTACACCTTATCAGAATCAGCAATACGGAACTCGAAAAGGTATTTCATACCGACTTTATTTGGATTTTTCAAAATACGAAAAGCATCAAGTTTTCCATCGCCGTTGAAGTCGATCATCATTGGTTTCTTTAGATGAGTTGTATCTACTTTATACCCCTTAGGTATAGCTGTGGGATTGTTAACTAAGTCTACTGGTTCAGGTGTTGGTGGAATCTCAATGCTTTCTTCAAGAGGTTATTTTAGCTGACTTTCATTTGATTCCCTTGCATGATCTTTGGATTTTTTAACTTCATGAACATCTTGCGAACATGCAACTAAGATAAAAGCTAGTAAGCTTAATATTATTGTATTTTTCATTTTTTAATTCTTTAAAATAATAAAGTAGTGAATAATCAGATATTTATACTACAAATTAGATCAAACTAATAGGATATTAAAGCGTTGTAATTTATGCCATATTCACTTTAATTTTATTTAGTAAATTCAGCACTTTTAGCTTAATTATACAATTTAAATTATTCCTTTATTTTTAATGACTTCTTTTAAAAAGTCCTCAAAGCTATTACTTACTTTTTGCTGAGATTTACAAACTTTATATATCCCTAAATCATAGCCAATACTATTAATTTGAATAGCGTAGGCTGACATCCAAAGTAAATATTCAGAAAAAACAAAACAATTTTTTTGCGGAAAGTTTTCTAGTCCTTTAAAATGTTTAACAGGTTTAAACTCATCTAATGCAAAAAATGAAAAGCCTTCATCACCCAAATTTCCTTCTCCTGTCCCATTAAAAATTAAAAAATATGCTTTAAAATTTCAGGTAATCGAACTTGATAAGTTTTTTCGAAACGATCCATCTCTAGCTGAGTTGCAGGTTCATTGATTCGTAAGCCTTGTTTTAAACAATGTTGTTTTAATTCTTCAATCACCTTCATTGTTATATCATTTATTTTAATGAAAAAGGGAAGCTACAGTGAGCTTCCCTTTTTTAGATTAAATCGCAAGCTTTAAATTAAAGCGCTGCAATTTGCTCCATATTCGCTTTAATTTTCGCTAACTGGTCAGCAAACTCAGCAAGCTTCACTTTCTCGCCTTCAACCACAGCCGCAGGAGCTTTTGCCACAAAACCTTCGTTAGAAAGTTTAGTTGCAATTTGGTCATGCTGTTTTTGAACCTTGTCTAAGTCTTTTTGCAAACGACCCAATTCCGCTTTAGGGTCAATTAAACCCTTCATTGGAACGAATACAGACACGTGACCCACTACAGAAGAAGAAGACAATGGCGGTTGTTCAGCATCAGCCAAGAAGGTAATGCTTTCAACTTTAGCCAATGCTTTGAACAACGGTTCAATACGTGCGATTTGTGCTTTTTCAGCATCAGTGGTGTTTTGAAGAAGTACAGGCAACAAACGCGCATTACCTAGACCCATTTCACCACGGATGTTACGCACCGCACCAATCAAACCTTGCAGCCACTGCATATCTGCTTCAGCTTGTTCGTTGATTTTCGCTTCATCTGCAACAGGGTACTGAGCCAACATGATTGTTTCGCCAGAAATGTTCAGTTTCGGCGCAAGCGTTTGCCAAATTTCTTCTGTAAGGTACGGCATCAATGGATGAGCCAAACGTAAAGACGCTTCCATTACTGCAAGCAATACACGACGAACTTCAGCTTTACGCTCAACCGATACGTTTTCGTCATTTAGAACAGGCTTAGTCAGCTCTACATACCAGTCACAGTATTCATTCCAAATGAACTCGTAAATCGCTTGTGCAGCCAAGTCTAAACGGTAAGTCGCAAATGCTGTTTGCACTGCTTGTTCCGCTTTTTGCAGACGGCTTACGATCCATTGTTCAGGCAATTCCCAAAGGTCTTGACGAACTTCTTGACCAATCACTTGCTCTTCGCAGTTCATCATCACGAAACGGGTAGCGTTCCAGATCTTGTTGGCAAAGTTACGGTAGCCTTCAACACGCTTCATGTCGAACTTGATGTCACGACCTGTGTTTGCAAGCGCACAGAAAGTGAAACGTACAGCATCCGTACCGTAAGACTGAATACCTTCAGGGAACTCTTTACGTGTTGATTTTTCAATCTTCGCCGCTTGTTTCGGGTTCATCAAACCAGTCGTACGTTTTTGTACTAAAGTTTCAAGATCAACGCCGTCAATCAAATCTAATGGGTCAAGCACGTTGCCCTTAGATTTAGACATTTTCTGACCTTCGCCATCACGTACCAAACCGTGAACGTACACAGTTTTGAACGGCACTTGTGGTGTGCCATCTTCATTTTTCATGAAGTGCATGGTCATCATGATCATGCGGGCAACCCAGAAGAAGATAATGTCGAAACCAGTCACCAATACATCAGTCGGGTGGAAAGTGTTTAAGAAATAGTTTTCTTTATCTTTCGCAGCGTCGCCTGTCCAACCTAAAGTTGAGAATGTCCAAAGACCAGAAGAGAACCATGTATCAAGCACGTCTTCGTCTTGATTCAATTCAACTTCAGGTGCAATGCCGTTTTTCGCACGAACTTCAGCTTCATCACGACCTACAAATACGTTACCTTCAGCATCGTACCAAGCAGGGATACGGTGACCCCACCACAATTGACGTGAGATACACCAATCTTGGATGTTGTTCATCCAAGCCATGTACATGTTGCTATATTGCTCAGGAACGAATTTAATTTCGCCATCTTTAACCGCTTTAATTGCAGGCTCAGCAAGTGGAGCAATTTTCACATACCATTGGTCAGTCAGTAGAGGCTCAACGATCACGCCTGAACGGTCACCACGAGGTGGCTTCAAGGTATATGGTTGAATTTGGTCTAACCAGCCTTCAGCTTCCGCTTGAGCAACCAATTGCTTACGTGCTTCAAAACGTTCTAAACCAATGTAGTCCGCAGGTGCAGGAATGGTTTTAGAAATTTGCTCGCCCGCTTTTGCGATGTATTCAAACTCAGCAAGAACTTCAGCATTTTTGTTGAAGATGTTGATGATTGGAAGTTCACAGCGTTTGCCCACTTCATAGTCATTGAAGTCGTGCGCAGGGGTGATTTTCACACAGCCTGTACCAAATTCTTTGTCTACATATTCGTCTTTAACGATTGGAACAGCACGGCCTGTAATTGGCAAGATAATGTTTTTACCAACAAGCGCTGCATAGCGTTCATCATCAAGCGCAACCGCAACAGCTGTATCGCCAAGCAATGTTTCAGGACGAGTGGTCGCAACGACAATGTGATCTTTACCGTCGTGAGTACGAAGTGACTTATCTTCAAAGAAATATTTGAAGTGCCACAGTGAACCTGCTTCTTCTTTATCAGACTCAACTTCTAGGTCAGAAAGGGCAGTTTGTAGTTTAGGGTCCCAGTTGACTAGGCGTTTACCACGGTAAATCAAACCTTCTTCATGTAACTTAACAAATACTTCTTTAACCGCGTTAGAAAGACCCTCGTCCATGGTGAAGCGTTCACGTGACCAGTCTACAGATGAGCCTAGACGACGAATTTGACGGGTAATGTTACCGCCAGATTGTTCTTTCCATTCCCACACTTTTTCGATGAACTTTTCACGGCCAAGATCATGACGGCTTACACCTTGCGCACCTAACTGACGCTCTACAACCATTTGCGTTGCAATACCCGCGTGGTCAGTACCTGGTTGCCATAAGGTGTTTTTACCAGACATGCGGTTATAACGAGTCAACGCATCCATAATGGCATTGTTGAAACCATGACCCATGTGCAAGCTACCAGTGACGTTTGGTGGCGGAATCATAATACAGAATGAATCACCTTTTTGAGATGGCTTGAAGTAGCCTCTCTCTTCCCAAGTCTTGTACCATTTTTTTTCGATCTCGGTCGGATCGTAGGTCGTAGCAATATTTTGCGCTGAATCAGTCATAGTCTAAACAGATCAAAAGTGGATAAAAAATTAGATCTATTGTAGCAAAAAAAATGGTGAATTAGGGATGTTAGGCGAATGTTAACTTTTAGGATTTGGCAGTAAATAAAAGAGTCCGTATGATAGGACCTAAGATAAGAAGTATCCATTGATCCCAAAACTATGATAAAAGGAGCAATATCAAATGACTTATTCTATTTCTTTAAAGATTCAACCTACGACATATCAACGTTTTGAGACGATTCATCAAAAACTCAATGCAGGTGAAACAGAAAGTCAGTCCAAAGCCTTAGGGGATAATTTAGCGGATATTGCATGTGAAATTTTAGATCAAGTTTTTGGCCAAATGGCGCGCATGAATAAGTCTGGAGACAATGAATCCGAAAAAATTATTCAGCAAATACGTGAAACGACCCGTAAATATATGCCGTGGTCGGTGTCTTTTTTCGGCAATGACCGCCTTGTACCGATGGTGAATTATTTATATGGACGTTTTTATAGCGAAGATGGTCAGCATTTTATGCATTACCCGATCGATGCCTCTTTAGCCACTGACTTGCTGGGCTATGTCAGTCAGATGAAAGATGGGCAAAATCAATACGTGCCGCTCGCGTTGAAAGCATTCACGCAAGTGGTCGATGCAGGGGTGACGCATTTGGTGCGTGAACCGAAAAAAATGCTGAAATTTAACATGGTGGTGGATAAAACTTTAACCGGTGTCATCAATCTCACCACGCAACTCGGTTATAAACGTTTTGATAAACTCGGCAAAATTTATGATGCACAATCGATGAGTCAGTACTTTGATCATTTTATGGTGTTTTTGAACAATGAGCCTGTACTACGTAAAGCATAAAATACATATAAATGAATAAATTAGTTATTTAAAAGGATGTCAAAATGGCAAAACGTGATGATTTGAACGGAAAAGTGGTATGGATTACTGGGGCATCGTCAGGTTTGGGTGAAGCTTTAGCAAAAGAATGTGCTTTGCAAGGGGCGCAGGTCATTTTGACCGCACGTCGTTTTGAAGAGTTGGAAAAAGTCCGTGTTTCATTATTACATCCAGATCAGCATCTTTCAGTGTGTGCAGACATTACCAATGAAGAACAAGTTCGCCATGCTTATGAACAAGTCCTTGCGCATAAAGGCCGAATTGATTGGCTAATCAATAATGCGGGATTGAGTCAGCGTGCATTGATCACGGATACGACCATGCAGACTGAACGAGCCATCATGGAAGTAGATTATTTTTCTCAAGTATTTTTGACTAAAACCGTTTTACCGACTTTTTTAGCGCAAAAGTCTGGTCGAATTGCTTTTGTTTCAAGTGTTGCAGGCTTATTAGGGACACAGTACCGCGCGACCTATTCTGCTGCAAAAGCTGCCATTCATATGTGGGCGAACAGTCTACGTGCGGAAGTTGCGGATCAAGGGGTGGGCGTATCGGTGATATTCCCCGGATTTGTCAAAACCAATGTTTCATTTAATGCACTCAATGGTGCCGGCAAGCCACAAGGGCATCAGGATGAAGCCATTGAAAATGGTCTAGAAGCCAATGAGTTTGCCGAAACGGTGGTGCAATCTTTGCAACGTGGGGAAGAATACATCGTGGTGGGTGGTTCTAAAGAAAAGCTCGGTGTTTGGGTATCTCGATTATCACCGACAACGTTATATAAAATGATTCGTAAAACCAAAGTGAAGTAAATTTTATCAAGTTTAAATAGTTTAAAAGTCACTCTTAACAGTGACTTTTTTAATGAGTATCGAGATTATAAGAAATGAAAAAGAATAATTTTAACAAATGGGGAATAGCCATCATTTTGTGCGCAATCATTGGTGCAATCGGTACAGTGGCATATTTTTATTTTAAACAGAAAACTCAAAAAATTGAGCAGAAGTCAACGCTCGAAAAGCCTGAAAAAGAAATAGGAACTGTATCAGAACCAGTTATTGAATCTGTTGAGATTGAACCTAAAGTTGAAGCGGCGAGTGCAGAAGTTGTTATGCGAGGACCAAATGAGGGGTGGTTACCGATCGAAGCACTGTTTGATGAAAAAGGATTATTGAAGTCTGAGTATTACAGTCAAAATCCTCAAGATTCAGATGTTGATAAATTACCTTATAGCTCGAATAAAATTGGTGATTTTAAATGGCGAGCTGAATTTCATCCTGTTGATGATTTTAAAGGCGATCAGGCTAGATTCAAAGATCAATGTTTTGGATATTGTGTTTTAGTGAAAGGTAAGTTGCTGACCAGTGTTGAATCGACTGTATTTACGGGAGCATTTATTGCGAAAGATCATTTGATCGAAGTGATTGCACATAAGGGGAGTGGCGCATATATGCCTGTCAACTATAGCTTTATCAAAATCGACAAAGCTGGTAATGCAGAGTTAATCTCAGATGATCATAATTCTTACAAAGATCAATTGGCTCGTATCAATCATTCGGGACTCGAGATTGACTTAAAACCATTTAGAAAACTTCAATATTTTCTTCTAATGAATGAAAAGGGTTTAAATGTGTCGATGCAAAAACCCAATAAGGTGGATGTCGAACCGACTCAGTGTAAAGAGTATTACGAAGGAACATTAGAGGCATGTCCAACTTTATATGGATGTAAAGCTGACATTGTGGTGCAAGATCTGGCACGTGCTTATGCTGGAGATGTTGCATTTAGTTATCATGATCCAAATATTGATGAAAAGAAATTTAATGAGGTTTGCTTTAAAGTTTGTCGCAATGAAAAAGTGAGTTATGAAGAGTTTGAAAACACATTGTGTAAAGTAAATTAAATAGTAAAAATAAATTGGGGAGAAGTAGAGAGATCAGATGTCTCTCTTTTGAATTGCTGTTCCATACGCAAAGACTTCGACCATGCCGCCTTGCATACCCAACTCAGTGGTGCTTAAACGTAAGCCCATAATTTGGTTTGCGCCCATCTTTTCAGCTTCTTGCTTTAAACGCACCACGGCTTCACGACGTGCCCGATCGACGATGCTTTCATAACTGGTTAAACGTCCGCCAAAGAAGTTCTGAATATTGGCAATCACATATTTAAAATAATCATGTGAAATCACTACATTACTTGAAATCAGTTGTCCGAAATGTTCAGTAGTTTTAAAGCGGTTGTTGTCTATGTGAATATGCGATAAACGTTTTTCTTGAGCTTCGAGTTCTTTGAGATGCTTTTGTTCGATATGGCGACCGAAGCCCCAACCAATACAAAAGAGCACCACAAAGATCAGGACTTTAAAAATAAAGGCATCCATGACTTAGTCCTGAGTTGGAAATGGGTCTGGTAGTTTTGCTGAGTTGGCTTCTACGCGAACTGCCGTGCCATATACAAATAATTCAGAGGCGCCTTGAGCAATATTTGAGGTTGAAAAACGGATGCCGACGACTGCATTCGCGCCTAAGGCACGTGCTTTATCAATCATACGGCTCATAGCTTCTTGACGGGATTCTTCGAGTAGTTCTGTATAACCTTTGAGTTCACCACCCACGATATTTTTTAGGCCAGCCATAAAGTCACGACCAACATGTTTACTGCGGACAGTACTGCCATAAACGACATCAAGTTGTTGTGTAATGGTATGACCCGGAACAGATTCAAGATTACTTAAAAGCATTTTTAGTTATCAATATAAAAAGGTGAATTGAAGATAGGAAACTCTTCAGCAAAAAGCAATATCTTCATTTTTATTTTGTAGCTCCGATCTAAAAATGAAAAAGCCCACCGAAGTGAGCTTTTCAAATATTACGGGCTAGGCTAAATCAAATTATTGTTTTGATGTTGCTTTACGCTCAGCAGTAGAAGGTTGGTATTGCACAGCATCAGAAGTATTGGCTTTGATACCACCACCAAGTGTTTTATACAATTCAACTTGGTTGTTGAGATTTGCTTGTTCAAGCAACAACAAACCTTGCTCAGCTGCATAAGATGCACGCTGCGCATCCAGTACAGTTAAGTAGCTATCAATACCAGCACGGAAGCGGGCATTTGATAGTTTGTACGTTGTATTGGTTGCATCAACTAAACGGCGCTGTGCTGCAATACGGTCACCAATGTTTTGGCGAACTGCAAGCGCATCATTTACTTCACGGAAAGCTGACTGAACTGATTTTTCATAATCAGACAATGCAATTTTCTGGTCAGTTTCAGAAACTTTAATATTGGCCTGACGTGTACCCCAGTCGAAGATTGGAATATCTAGGCTAGGGCCAGCAGACCATACAAAGTTGCCTGATTTAAATAGATCACCTAAGTCCGTTGAAGCATAACCCGCAGAACCTGTCAGGCTAATCGTAGGGAACAGACGTGCTTTAGCTGCACCAATGTTCGCACCAGCGGCAGACAGTTTGTATTCAGCTGCACGTACATCTGGACGGTTGTTCAACAAATCACTTGGAATACCTGAACCAATGGTATTGGTCGAAGTAATACGATTGACACGTTGGTTCGGCAGCAAGTTCGCAGGCACTTGTTGACCCACTAATAGATTCAATAAATTTTGCGCTTGAGCAATTTGAGTTTTGTAGTTCGCAACATCATTACGTGCAGTTTCTACAGAAATTTGAGCCTGACGAACAGGAACTTCACTGTCAATACCGACATCAAAACGCTTTTTGTTGAGGTTGTAAGATTCAAGCTGAGCTTTTAAGGTTTGATCCGCAAGCTTCAAGTTCGAATTGGCATACGCGTAGTTTAACCATGCTTGAGCCACTTGACCGATCAACGCAATTTGTGTTGCATCACGGGCACTTGCAGTTGCAAGGTAACTGTCCAAAGCATTGTCTTTTAAGCTACGTACACGACCCCAAAAATCAAGTTCATAGGCAGTGACACCTAAACCGACATTGTAAGAGGTGATAGGCTTTTGTGTATTCAACGTGTCTTGACGAAGTACACTACCACTTGCACCAATGGTTGGTAATTGACCATTGGCAGTGATTTGATACTGTTGCTGTGCACGTTCAATATTTAAAGCAGCCGTACGTAGGTCACGGTTATTGGCTAAAGCTAAGTCAAGAACTTGTACCAGACGTTGGTCAGCAAAGAAATCTTTATATCCTTGTTCAGCAACAGAAGTACCTGAAGCACTTGCTGTGTAGCTTTCGGGGATATTGGTCTGAACAACCGGCTCTGGACCACGCATGCTTTGGCAGGCAGCCAAAGCAAGCGCAAGTGAAGAAACCGCAATGCTACGACCTGCAATAGACCATACATTTTGCATCACGATAAATGCTCCTGATTATTTTGTTGTTTTGGTTTGTACTTAAAGATACTTCGGATCCATACGTAGAACACAGGAATAAAGAAGATACCAAGTAGGGTAGAACTGATTACGCCACCCAATACACCATAACCTACAGAGTGCTGACTACCTGCACCTGCACCCGAAGAAAGGGCAAGCGGAAGTACACCAAAACCAAAGGCTAAAGTGGTCATGATAATTGGACGTAGACGCATTTTAGCGGCATGCAATGTTGCGTCAAACAGATCTTCACCTTTTTCTTGAAGTTCTTTGGCGAATTCTACGATCAAGATCGCATTCTTCGCGGACAAACCAATGACGGCAATAATAGCCACCTGGAAGTAAATGTTATTCGCCAAGTTTGGATTTTTGAAGAACACCATTCCAAGGAAAGTCAGTAATAACGCACCCAATACACCTAATGGTACAACCAGTAATACTGAGAACGGAATAGACCAGCTTTCATACAAGGCAGCAAGACATAGGAAGACGATTAACAATGAAAGTGCGTATAGGAATGGTGCTTGTGCGCCAGACTCACGTTCTTCTAGAGATAGACCAGTCCATTCATAGTCAAAGCCTTGAACGCCCATCGAAGGAAGTTTTTGTACAATTTCTTCCATCGCTTTCATCGCGTCGCCCGAACTTACACCCACACCCGGTGAACCTTGAATGTTCACAGATGCGATACCGTTATAACGTTCAAGACGTGGTGAACCATAAGTCCATTCACCAGTAGCGAAGGTCGAGAATGGAACCATTGTGCCTTGGTTGTTACGGACATACCACTGGCTCAGGTCTTCAGGCATCATACGTGCCGCAGCTTCACCTTGTACATAGACTTTCTTCACACGACCACGGTCAACGAAGTCATTGATGTAAGAACCACCCCATGCCATACCCATTGTGGTGTTAATCTCAGAAATACTCACACCCATTGCACCAGCTTGAGCTTGGTCAATCGTGATTTTGTACTGTGGTGTATCTTCTTGACCGTTAGGACGAACACCCATGAGGCGTTTATCTTGAGCAGCCATACCGAGCACCATATTACGGGCATCGATAAGTTGTTGATGGGTTTGACCTGCAGAAGCTTTTAACTGCAAGTTGAAGCCGGCAGTTACACCCAATTCAGGCATTGCTGGTAATTGGATTGGCATGATGTATGAAGCATCCTTCACGATCATGTTCAATGCCATACCACGTTGAATAATCGCACCCACTTGAGATTCAGGTGATGTACGGTCTTCCCAATCTTTTAACTTGATGAATGCAAGACCTGCGTTTTGACCTACACCTGTGAACGAGAAACCGGCAACACTGAATACAGAATCGACATATTTTTCTTCGTTTTTCAGGAAGTAATCGGTCATTGCAGTGACAGTTTTATCCGTACGCTCAAGTGAGGCATTCGGTGGTAACTGTACCAGTGTCATTACAACACCTTGGTCTTCTTCAGGTAAGAATGATGATGGTAACTTTTGGAATAAAAGCACTAATAAGCCAATCACAACCGCATAAATCACACCAGAGAAAATCTTGTGGTGCGTCATGAAGTTCACGCCGCCTTGGTATTTATGCGCAACTTTATCAAAAGAGCTGTTAAACCAACGGAAGAAACGGGCAAAGATATTGTTGCTTTCTGGTTTGTTTGGATCATGTTGTTTCAACATGGTCGCACATAGGGCAGGGGTAAAGGTCAATGCCACAATCAATGACAGAATCATTGCTGTTACCAGCGTGATTGAGAACTGACGATAAATTACACCTGTCGTACCACCGAAGAATGCCATCGGCACGAATACAGCGGTTAACACAGAGGTAATACCGATGAGGGCACCCGAGATCTGTTTCATTGAGATTTCAGTTGCAGTCACTGGGTCAAGATGATCTTCAACCATGACACGTTCAACGTTCTCTACGACAACAATTGCATCATCCACGAGGAGACCAATCGCCAGTACCATCGCGAACATGGTGAGAGTGTTGATAGAGAAACCAAACATGTTAATGACAGCAAAAGTACCCAATACCACTACAGGTACAGCCAATGTCGGAATAATCGTTGCGCGCCAGTTCTGTAAGAACAAGAACATCACAAAGAATACGAGAATCACGGCTTCTACAAGGGTATGTACAACACTTTCAATCGATAACTTAATGAATGGAGTCGTATCAAATGCAAGCGTGTCTTCTAAACCTTCAGGGTAGTTTGGACGTAGTTCTTTTAAACGTGCTTCAACAGCTTCGGCTGTATCTAATGCGTTTGCACCAGTTGCTAGTTTGATCGCTACACCACCAGCAGGTTTGTTGTTGAACTTAGAGTTGAACTGATAGTTGTCAGCACCTAATTCAACACGTGCAACATCACCTAAACGTACCTGAGCACCATCACTACTGTTACGCAGGAAAATGTTTTTAAACTGCTCTGGTGTTTGCAACAAACTTTGTGCTGTAACTGTCGCGTTCAGTACTTGACCTTCAGTTGCAGGCGCACCGCCTAACTGACCAACAGCAACCTGAGCATTCTGTGTACGGATAGCCGTAGCCACATCACTCGGTGTAACTTTCAGGTTTGCCATTTTGGCCGGATCTAGCCAAATACGCATCGCATAAGAACCACCGAATACTTGGACTTCACCTACACCTGCCACACGGCTGAGAGGTTCAGAAATATTCGAGTTTACATAGTCCTTAATGTCGTCCGCAGTCAACTTACCCGATGGTGAGTGGAATGCTACAACTTGTAGGAAGCTTGCGCCAGATTTGGTTACTTTTACACCTTGACGCTGTACATCTTCAGGTAATAACGCTGTCGCAGACTGGAGTTTGTTTTGGACTTGAACTTGGGCGATATCTGGATCGATCCCTTGTTCAAAGTTCAATGTAATAGATGCTTGACCGTTACCCGCACTGTTTGACGAAATATAACGTAAGCCATCCAAACCATTCATTTGTTGTTCAATGATTTGGGTTACGGTGTTTTCAACTGTTTCTGCAGACGCACCAGGGTAAGTCGCAGAGATTGAAACCGTTGGCGGCGCAATGGTCGGATACTGTGCAATTGGCATATTAGATAGCGTGAGTACACCCGCCAACATAATCACCAATGCAATCACCCACGCAAAAATGGGGCGATGAATAAAGAATTGAGCCATTCAGTCTACTCCCTATGCGTTTGAAGTAGCTTTTTGTTCAGTTTTAGGCGCTGCTTGTTCTGCGGCTTTAGCGTTTGGCTTTGCTGCAGCAGGTTGTTGCGCACCTTGAGGTGCAGCAGCCTGAGGTTGATACGGTTTGGCTACAACTTGTTGCTCTGGCTTAACTTTCGCAATACCGTCAACAATCACTTTATCGCCAGTATTCAAGCCTTGAGTCACGATCCAGTTTGCACCTTGTGTACCAACAGTGGTTACAGGACGAGATTCAACAGCACCTTTTGCATTCACAATCATTGCAATCGCTTGACCTGTAGGGGTACGCGTAATGGCAGCTTGTGGAATCAGGTAAGCATTTGGAATCACACCTTGAACGATGCGAGCATTGGCAAACATACCCGGAAGTAATAAATGATTCGGGTTAGAAAAAACAGCACGAAGTGTAACCGTACCTGTATCTGGGTTTACACTCGCATCAGAAAATGCAAGACGACCTTCAATTGGGTATTCGCTACCATCTTCAAGACGTAATTTCACTTTGGTGTTATTACTGCTGTCCAAGTTGCCTTGGCTTAACTGTTGGCGTAGACGAAGAAGTTCAGCACTTGATTGGTTAATGTCAACGTACATTGGATCAAGACGTTGAATTGTGACTAATGGATCAGCCTGAGATGCAGTAACTAATGCACCCGCTGTCACTGTTGAACGGTTAGTTTGACCCGAAATTGGCGCACGTACAGTTGAATAACCTAAGTTAATTTCTGCATTTTTAAGTTCTGCCTGAGATGCAGCAACGTCTGCTTCAGCCAGTTTTACTTGCGCAACAATATCGTCATATTCTTGTTTTGAAATCGCATTTGAGCCAACAAGCTGACGGTAACGACCTTCTTTAACACGTAACACGTTTAGGTTTGCTTGTTGACGTGTTAAAGCAGCACGAGCACTGTCAGCTGAAGCACGGTTTGTACGCGAGTCGATCTCGTACAAGGCTTGTCCTTCGCGAACATAACTGCCTTCTGCAAATAGACGTTTCAGTACTACACCACTGGTTTGTGGACGTACTTCTGAAATTTCATAGGCAGATGTACGGCCTGAAAGTTCAACAGATTGTTCAACGCTTTGCGGTTGGGCAACAATGACACCGACTTCAGTTGGTGGCATTTGCTGTGCAGCAGCAGCTTGCTGTGCATCTTTAGGATCTTTGCTACAACCAACAAGTGCAATACTTGTTGCCAATGCGCAAGCAGTCAGGGCAGGAGCCCAAAGCTTTGCAGACATCATTGTTCCACCTCAATTAGATATTTATCTAAATTATTCATTTGTTTACGCTTTACTGATTTTGATGTAACTCAAATAAAGTAGCGTGATCCAAATAAAACTTATGCTCCAACCGGATAAGACATCTGTCGGAAAATGAACCCCAACATAAACTCGCGAAACACCCATACACAGCATCCATAACAATGCCAAAATGGTGATCAAGCGATGTTGAGCATGTTGTCGGTAAATCAAGATCATAAGACACGCAAGCGATGCAGCATAACAACTGTGTGCGCTTGGGAATGAACTCCCGTAAGACGCTACAAGATAGTACATTTCTGGGGGACGCGGTCTGGTGAACGTAAATTTAAGCAACCATGCAAGGCCGATACTTCCAAAGATCCCTATACTGATAAAAACAATCTCTGTGTATTTTTTATACCACGCAAAGTGTAAACACCATAGCGTGGTGAAAAATAATACAAAAGGCATGCCCCCTAGCGCCGAAAGTCCGATGGCAATTTGATTAAAAACAGCAATACGGTGCTGACTCATCCATTCCACGATACTTAAATCTAATAGATTTAAATAGCTAGAATAAAGCGACAACACACTGATAATTAATGCAAAAAAACCAACAAACAGTAGCGTTCGTGGCATATTTTATTCCTTGTCATTTTAACCGGTTTGAGCTCGGTTAATTAATGGATTAAAGTGTACTCATCAGTACACTTTATTTCAAGTATGTGTAAATCATACTGATTTTATTTTTTGTGTTCATTTACATCTTACTAAAATAAAACACAAATCTGCTAATGATTGTTCTTACTGGCTTGTGTGCCATCTTCAACTTCAAGTGGGGTTTTCGGTGGCCAGAAAAAGTCACTTGGTCGCGTTAGAAAATGAGTCATCACCAGTTTAGCCAGTGGTTTCCATTGTTCAAATCTTACGCGACGTGCCCGTAGTGCCACAATAATGGTTAACGTGAAACTGACGAATAAGTTAGTCAGACCGATCAGAATAACCCCTAAGAATGACACAATGATTAAGCCAATGTCTGGTGAACCATTAATATTGATGAGGCCTTGAATGAAGTTGGCCGAGGCGAAGGCGATATGGCGAATATCTAAAGGTAAACCAAAAATAAATCCAATTGTTCCCATACTGCCCAGCATGATCCCGAATAAGAAGTTACCTGCTAAAGCACCTAAGTTTCGCTCAATGTAAGCGGCAAGCTTATCCAGTCTCTCTTGACCCATGATGCGTTTTAACTTTGGATGTGCTTGAATCCGTGGTCCAACTTTGCGATAGATCGCCATGTTGTCAAAGTATCCAGCAAGCAAACCTGATAAAAACAAACATACCCCAGCTATCGCAGCATGTGGCACAGCCAATGAGGTAAATGGATTGAGGTCGTGTAAGGTTTTAGCTGCTTTTGCATGATTCATTAATGGCTCATGCAAAGCCATGTCCCAACTTAATGCGATCAATGCTGCAACAGGAATCGCAATACTGATGTTGCCTAAGATTGCAATAAACTGGGTTCGAATGATGTTAATAATTAGCGCGGCAAGTTCGGCAATCTGCGCCATTTTCGAGCCTTTACGATGCTGAACCGTCGAGGCAAGGGCGGCAGCTGTCATCGCAGGCTGTTTAGTGGCAACAGTAAAATGTAAGACATGTATCAGCATAAAGCCGAGAGAGTAATTTAGGCTGTATGAAATGGCTTGCATTAAAGGAGCCATTGTCAAACGTGTCATCAGTACTTTTAAAGTTGCCATACACGCAATGATCACACCGGCACCTGCCGCAGATCTGTACATGCTCATAAAGCCTTGTTTGTCCGTACTTACATAGTGTTCGCCAGTTTTACTTGCGTTTTCGGTGACTTGTAGGGCAACCAATTCACTATTGGTGGCGAGCAAATCGCGCACACTGCGCTCGCTATAAATCGCTGACGTCACATCACTGAGTAAACTGCCCATGGACACATAGCGGACATCATCTTCTTCAACAATCAGGTTGAGTAAGATTTCTAAGCGATCTAAACACTGTTCTAAAAGCGACAATAAGTAAGTCAGGCTGACACTTACACCAATTCGTTTGGTCGCACGCCGAATCTTCAGCACCACATCACGACATTGTTCCAGCATTACCAACGCTTGAGAAGCATCTGGCGGTAGCACAGCACTCATTTCTTCAGCACTTTGATGGAGCTTTTTATACTGCTGAATAAAATCGTTTATTTCGCGGTTTTGCACCAAAAAAGGTGATTCATATTCGGTCAGTTCAGGCTGTGCATTAATAAATTCAGGATATAAGCCAATACCACTTACCCGATAGGACAAAACGGTAATGGCTTTAATTAACTCACGGCGAATTTTCTTTTTTTCTTCCTGATTGCTATGGCCTTGGTTAAACAATCGAAAGAGCTGCATCCATTGCTGATCATCAATACTGTCCAGCCAATATTTGTCGCTATGACGATAAAAAACTCGACGGACTAAATCTTGTAATTGAGTTTCGTCATTGATCAGAGGAAGAAAATGTGCGCCAAGCCGTTGGAACAGTTGTCCCCAAAAACCATCGAGAGACAAAATACCCGTGTCCGCATATAAACTGGTTTGTTTATATCGGCTAATGAGTTTTAGGACAAAACTTTGCAAGGTAGAGGCTGCATCTGGCGTGATGAGTAAAGCTTGGATGAAAGCCTGAAATTTTTTCTTAATTTCGTCGGTATTTTTTGTATCTTCTGGTCGAATTCGGTTGACCAATTCGATCAGCAAGTTTTCATCCAGCACAGCCCGAGGGGTATCGAGCTGTTGCTGCATGGTCAAAAAGATATCATTGAGTTTTATATGCATAGGCAAGGGGAATTACGAGGAATATTGTTAATTATTGAATTCGGTGTAATGCCAAGTTTGCGAGGTTGATTAAAGCTTGACGATATTCAGTATCTGGTAGCGCTGCTAAAGCGGCTAGTGCTGCCTCAGTTTCTTCAGTCGCTCGTTGGCTACAATAATCAAGTGCCCCAGAGCTTTGTACAATCTGAATAACACGCTCTAAATCTGCCGTACCACCTGTGGCAATACTGCGGCGAATAATGTCATGTTCTTCGCCAGTGGTATTCTTTAAGGCAGAGATTAAAGGTAAAGTTGGTTTACCTTCCATCAAATCATCGCCAATATTTTTACCTAATGTTTCAGCATCTGAGGTGTAATCTAAAATATCGTCAATAATTTGAAAGGCATTTCCAAAGTGTCCCGCAAATTTTCTAAGCGGTTCACGGTACTCTGGTGTACCCGTCAAAATCGCTGCACCTTCGGTAGCGAGCTCAAATAAACGCGAAGTTTTACCGTGAATAATATCTAAATAGGTTTGTTCAGTAGTTTCGGGTTGGTGTTGTGATTGAAGTTGTAAAACTTCACCTTCAGCAATTTCACAGGTACCTGTTGAAAAGTCTTTGAGTAATACTTTGCTGTCTAGATCCACCAATAAATCAAAAGCGCGAGAAATCAAAAAATCACCCACAAGTACGGCAGTTTGATTATTCCATGTCGCATTTGCTGTTGGGCGGCCACGGCGTAAACCCGATTCATCGACTACGTCGTCATGAACCAAGGTTGCGGTATGTAGCATTTCTATAATTGCTGCAAGTTTACGGTGTTTTTCTAAATCTTCTGCGCCACATGCCTTTGCTGCAAGTAAGCACATAATGGGACGCATGCGTTTACCGCCTGCTTCAACCACATGTTTACTGACTGCCATGACCAAGGCAACTTTAGACGTGATCCCTTCATTAATAAATTTGTCCATCGCAGCAAAGTCAGTAGCAACAGGCGCGAGAATATCTTGCTTAAAGTCGATGGTCATATGAAGAGAAACCTCAATAATTTTTGAATTACAGACGTAGTGTAGCAATTTGTTATATGAATAACAGATAAGAACTTACTCAATTGACTTAATCTTAAGTGATTTTTTTCATCAAGCGGAAGTATTGTACTTATTTTTTAACAGACTTTTATCTTTAGCATGTTGTTTGAACAGCATGTTGTTGATGTCAGTCCAGTGTATATTAGCGAATTGTTGCTAAAAATCTATGTTAAACCTTGCCAAAAGCATGATAAGTGAAATAGAGCACTCATTTTAATGGTTTTAATGACACTGTTTATATAATAAACGCATACTCATCTAATATTTTACGGAAATGACTTGTTGTTTTTTGGGTTATCCCTTAAAATCTTTGCCTTTGCGAAACCCCAGTGACGATCGTTTTAAGATCGGTATATCCCTTTACCGGCACGACAACACGGGCATGTTTGGAGTACTTAAATGTACGCAGTAATCCAAAGCGGTGGTAAACAACACCGTGTAGTTGAGGGTGAAACCCTTAAAGTAGAATTATTGAAAGCTGAAACTGGCTCAACTGTTACTTTTGATGACGTGTTGATGCTTGTTAACGGTGACAGCATTCAAATTGGTGCACCAGTAGTAGCTGGCGCTAAAGTAACTGCTGAAGTAGTTAGCCATGGTCGTCACGACAAAATCCGCATCATCAAAATGCGTCGTCGTAAACACTATCGTAAACAACAAGGTCACCGTCAATGGTTCACTGAGTTGAAAATTACAGCTATTTCAGGCTAATTACGAGGAGTAAGTAGACATGGCAACTAAAAAAGCCGGTGGTTCGACTAAAAACGGTCGTGACTCGAACCCAAAAATGTTGGGTGTTAAAATCTACGGCGGTCAATCTGTGACTGCTGGTAACATCATCGTTCGTCAACGTGGTACTGAATTCCACGCTGGTGTAAATGTAGGTATGGGCCGTGACCATACTTTATTTGCAACTGCTGACGGCGTTGTAAAATTCGAAGTGAAAGGCCAATTCGGTCGTCGCTACGTATCTGTTGAAGCGTAAGCTTTAATAGAAAAAAACCCGTATTTTTTGCGGGTTTTTTTTCGTCCGAAGAATATGTGAAGTATTTTTTTAGATTGTTACAAACGATGTATAAATCAATAAATCACCATAAATAGTGACTTAAATCACAAAATATAAAGAGCGTAATAGAGGAGCATAAATACTAAAAAAGGATAAGGACATGAATAAAATCTTGAATACAGTTTTTATCAATGCTGACTATCAGAAAAGGAATTGTCCTGATAAAAGCCGACAAATTGCATTTGAAAAGACGCTAGGACTTGGTGAAACAACTTCAATCGCTATTAAAGCTATACCAAAATTACTTGCTGTGAGTATTTTACTTTCTCTAGGTTCAATTGCATGGGCTGGTGGTTCAGGAGAGCATACCTCAGGTGGTTTAACCTGTTCGAGTGGTTGTAATGATTCACATCAACATTCGGGCGGAAAAGGACACACAAGTCATGGAGATGGCAATGGTTATGGACATAGTGGCGGAGGAAAACCTCATGGTGGGCATCAAGGTTTACCTGGCGCTGATGGCAAAGATGGCGTGGATGGTGTGGACGGCAAAGATGGCGTGGATGGTGTAGACGGCAAAGATGGCGTCGATGGCAAAGATGGTATAGACGGCAAGGATGGTGTCGACGGACTTAATGGCTGTGATGGAGTCGATGGTAAAGATGGTGTCGATGGACTCAATGGCCGAGATGGAATTGACGGCAAAGATGGCGTCAATGGACTCAATGGTCGAGACGGAATCGATGGTAAGGATGGTGTCGACGGATTAAATGGTCGTGATGGACTCAATGGCCGAGACGGAATCGATGGTAAAGATGGTTTGAACGGTCTGAATGGAAGCAATGGTCTAGATGGTGCAAGTGCTTATCAAGTTGCGGTGAGCAATGGTTATGAAGGCAATGAAGACCAATGGTTAGAAAGTCTACGTGGTGCAGTTGGCGCACAAGGGCTAACAGGTGAAAATGGTTTCAGTGCATATGAACTTGCGATAAAAAATGGATTTGTCGGTACTGAAGTGGACTGGTTATTGAGCTTAAAAGGAACAGATCCGTACATTAAAATACAATCAAACGTTGCCAATACCGCACCTAAACCAACTGCGAATGGACAAGATGCGATTGCAGTCGGTGCCGGTAATAAAGCTGATGGCAATCAGTCTATTGCCCTCGGTGTAAACAATACCGTCAATGGTGATGGCTCTGGTGCAGTAGGTTCAAATAATACAGTCACAGGTAATAATACCTATGTGATTGGTAACAATATCAACACATCGGCAAATAATGCTGTTGTACTAGGCAATGGTTCAAGCTCTAATCGCAATAATACGGTTTCTGTTGGCTCGGCTGGTGCAGAGCGGCAAATTATTCATGTGGCAGCTGGTACGGCAGACACTGATGCAGTGAATGTGAAGCAAATGCGTCAAGCAGATCTAGAAGTGCTAAATAGTTCAAAAACATATACAGATCAGCATGGGGCAAATGTACTCAATCAAGCCAATAGTTATACCAACCAACGTGTGAATGAATTGAACCATAATTTCAATAAATTTAAAGATAATGTTTATGGTGCTGTTGCTTCAAGTATTGCAATCGCCTCCTTACCGCAACCCACAGATGCTGGATACAACATGTTTAGTGTAGGTATGGGGACTTGGGAAGGTTCACAAGGCTATGCAGTTGGTTTTAGAGGAGTAACTGAGAGCAATAAATATGTTTATAAATTGGCTGCAACAGGGAACTCTGAAGGTGACTTTGGCGCTGGTGCATCGATCGGTTGGCAATGGAAATAACTCAATATTGGAATGTTGAAATTGCTAAAATGTTGTTTAATTATTTGAAAGGCATTTGAGTCAAGTCAAGTGCCTTTTTATTTTATATTTCTCCATCATGATGAATAAAAAACAGCAATTTGCATTAATAACCATACAAAACTTCTTATTTTCTCTAAATTTAGTCAATGAAAGTGGTTTAAGATGGAGCCATCTAACAAATTGCGTTGATGCAAATATAAAAGGTGAATCTATGAAAATGCTTCGTAAAACCATCTGTGCTATGGCATTAGGTGCAGCGACACTGGCACCGGTTATGAGTACGACAGTATTCGCGGCACCAGTTGCAGCGTCGGAGCAGCAGGCAACTGCCAATTTGGTGAAACAATTATCGGGTATTAAAAGTTTTACTGCTAACTTTCAGCAAACTACAAAAGTGACCAACCCGAAAGCCACTCAAAAGAAAGGTTTAAGTGCGCAGCATATGAACCAGACTTTTACTGGGGTAATGAAAGTTCAGCGTCCGGGTAAATTCTATTGGGAAACAACCAGCCCATCTAAGCAAACCATTGCGACTACAGGTAAAACAGTTTGGATCTATGACCCAGACCTACAACAAGCAGTACGCCAAAGCTTAGATGACCAAGTTGCGAATACGCCTGCATTATTATTGTCGGGTAATACGGCTCAAATCATGAAGTCTTATCGTATTACACAGCCAAATAAGACAAAAACTTATTACACCTTATATCCAAAAAGTGATGATGGCGTATTTCAAAGCTTAACCATTAGTTTTGGTGCGAAAAATGCACCAACCTTAATGATTCTCCAAGACTCATTAGGTCAAACAACAAATGTACGTTTCAATAATGTGAAGGTGAATGCGTCTATTCCAGCGTCAACCTTTAACTTTGTACCTCCAAAAGGTACGGACATTATTGATCAATAATTCTCATGAACGAAAAAAAGCAGACATCGGTCTGCTTTTTTTATGGAGAAATGTAAAGCAAGCAAGCTGAATTTAAGTGAAATTTAGTAGTATGCTGATATTCGCAGGTTGCTTAAATGAAGTGACTTGTGGTTTTGACTGTTGCTATAGGGAATTTTGGGATGAAAAAAAATCATATGAATAATATAGCTTGGGCTGTTTCAGCTGTGGTTTTAATTGGGTCATTAACGGCCTGTCATCCTCGAAATGAACCTGTTGAAGGTACAACGACGGAACAGAAGCCAGCGGTCGTCGCTGATGCGATTCCACTTATTCAATCGAAATCTGTTGCGATGCAATTGCCGAAAGCACAAGCTTGCGATGCGGAAGGTTGTACCCAATATACGATTCAAACGGTTGAAACCAATGTTGATTGGATTAATCAATATTTTACTGACCGAATTAAAAAGGCAGATCCGATTGCATTTTCAACTGAGCCGAATCAAAAAATTGATTTATCGGACAAGACGGATGCAGGCCTAAGTCAAAGTACCACTTCTGTTCGATACATTAGTCAGTGGGGGTATATTGCAACTTTTGCGATCGAAAGCTATACCTATGCAGCGCATGCTGCTCACGGCATGTCTCATGTCGAATATGTCAATTTTGATTTAAAAGCCAAAAAACGTTTGGCTTTACAAGATGTCTTGGTCAAAGGTGCAGATGCGAAAGTGATTAGCGCATTATTTGATGCCAACTATATGTGGTTAGATAGTCACGATATTGAACGTTCAAAACTACAGTTAAGCGATAATTTTTATTATGGCGCGAACGGGATCGTATTTGCTTATCCGCTGTATGAATTGGCGAGCTACGCAGAGGGCATGCCTGAGCTAAAACTTCCATATTTTATGGCTAAAGGGCTATTTAAACCTGAATATTTACCAAGTTTGCCAAATTACGAAACCAAATAAGACAATTTGCAGCAAGATTATTGGTCTAATAAGGGGCAGCTGTAAGCTCGGTCACTGTATTTTTGAGTGTTAAGAGCTTACACTATAGCCAGTTTTTTTCTTTACTTAAGATTGGCTATGATCGACCCGAAATTACTCAGAAATAATATTGAGGCTGTAAACTTAGCCTTAGCAAAACGTGGTGTTCAACTCAACGTAGCAGAGTGGGCAGACCTTGAAGCTCGCCGTAAGGAAATTCAGTCTAAAACTGAGTCGTTACAAGCTGAACGTAATGCTGGTGCAAAACAAGTTGGTCAAATTAAAAAAGCTGGCGGTGATGCATCTGAAATCATGGCACGTATGTCTGCCATTGGTGATGAAATTAAAGCGGCAGAACTCGCACTTTCTGACCTTCAGGCTGAACTCGAAGCCAAATCTTTATCGATTCCAAATTTACCTCATGAGTCTGTGCCAGAAGGTAAAGACGAAAATGACAATGTTGAAGTTCTAAAATGGGGTACACCACGTCAGTTTGATTTTGAAGTCAAAGACCATACTGATCTTGGTGAAATGATGGGCGGTTTAGAATTTGAAACCGCAACTAAATTGACAGGTACTCGTTTTAGCGTACTCAAAGGCCCATTGGCGCGTTTACAACGTGCAATTACCCAATTTATGTTAAATACACATACCTTGGAAAATGGCTATACCGAAGCTTATGTACCTTATTTGGTTAATGCAGACTCTTTACGTGGTACAGGCCAATTGCCTAAATTTGAAGAAGATTTATTTAAACTTCAAGGCGAAAAAGAATACTACCTGATTCCTACTGCAGAAGTGCCTGTAACCAACTTCGTGCGTGATGAAATCATTGACCCAGAACGTTTGCCATTAAAATATGCAGCGCATACACCATGTTTCCGTAGTGAAGCAGGTTCGTATGGTCGTGATACGCGTGGCTTAATTCGTCAGCATCAATTCGACAAAGTTGAAATGGTTCAAATTGTAAAACCTGAAACTTCGATGGATGCTTTGGAAGAATTAACGGGTCATGCCGAAGGTATTCTTCAAGCATTAGGCTTACCATACCGTAAAGTCGTTCTGTGTGGCGGAGACATGGGCTTTGGTGCAATCAAAACGTATGATTTAGAAGTTTGGGTGCCAAGTCAAAATACCTACCGTGAAATTTCATCTTGCTCATGCATGGGTGACTTCCAAGCACGCCGTATGAAAGCGCGTTACCGTGCTGACCAAAAGAAAACTGAGTTTGTACACACGCTGAATGGTTCAGGTTTGGCAGTTGGTCGTACTTTACTTGCCGTGATGGAAAACTATCAACGTGCAGACGGTTCAATTGAAATTCCAGCAGTACTTCGTCCATATATGGGCGGTGCTGAATTTATCGATTAATAGTCGATAAAGTGCATACATTTGTGCACAAAAATTACTTAAGACAATCAGATTTAAACTATTGAGGTCGTGTGTGGATATCTTTCCAATCTCTTTGAAGTTGCAGCAGCAACCTTGTCTGATTGTTGGCGGTGGTCGAATTGCATATCGAAAGGCTGTGCTGCTTGCAAAAGCGGGCGCTCAGCTGACAGTTTGCTCACCTGAAATTGAAGATGATTTATTGAGCTTGGTTAATAAAACCCAAGGTCAATATCTCAACTCGATTTATCACGAATCGGTTTATCAAGAAAATGCCATTGCGCTGCGTCAGTTTCGTTTAGTGATTGCAGCAACCAATGACAAAGCTGTCAATCAGGCGGTATTTGAAGCCTGCGAAGCTGAAAATGTCTTGGTCAATAGTGTTGATGATCCGCCGCATTGCCGTTTTATGGTTCCTGCGATTATTAACCGTTCTCCGCTGGTCATCTCCGTTGCATCTAATGGCACATCGCCAGTACTCTCGCGTCAAATACGCACCCAGTTAGAAAGCTCAATACCGCATGGCATGGGCAAACTGGCTGAGTTCTCAGGTAAGTGGCGCGCAGCCGTTAAATCCAAAATCGTCAATCCAGATGAACGCCGTATTTTTTGGGAAGACTTGTATGCAAGTCCGCTCAAAGAGCAGGTATTTAATGACAATTTGACCGAAGCCAATCGTTTGATTGAACAGGCCATATTGGAATGGAAACAGCCGAAAGGCGAGGTGTATTTGGTGGGTGCAGGGCCGGGTGATCCTGAACTGCTGACCTTAAAAGCCCTGCGTTTAATGCAGCAAGCGGATGTGGTGATCTATGACCGTTTGGTTTCTCAGCCGATTATGGACCTCTGCCGCCGTGACGCTGAAAAAATTTACGTAGGTAAAGCACGATCTAATCATGCTGTTCCGCAAGAAGGCATCAATGCCTTACTGGTGAAATATGCAAGTGAAGGCAAACGTGTCTGCCGTTTAAAAGGCGGAGATCCATTCATCTTTGGCCGCGGCGGTGAAGAAATTCAGGAACTTTTTGCGGCAGGCGTTGCCTTCCAAGTCGTTCCAGGGATTACTGCTGCATCTGGTTGTTCGGCTTATGCAGGGATTCCTTTAACGCATCGTGATTATGCGCAAAGTGTACGCTTCCTGACAGGCCATCTGAAAGAAGGTTCGCCTGAGCTGCCTTGGAATGAGTTGGTTTATCAAAATCAAACGCTTGTGCTGTATATGGGCTTGGTCGGTCTAGAAAAAATTTGTGAGAAACTCATCGCGCATGGGCAGCGTTCAGACATGCCTGTCGCATTGGTTTCTAAAGGGACGACACCTGAACAAAAAGTCGTGGTCGGGACATTGGCAGATATTGCATCTAAAGTCAGTGAATACCAAATTCAGGCGCCTACATTGACGATTATTGGTGATGTGGTGAGTCTGCGTGAACAACTTCAATGGCATGAGCGAGGATAAGCAACGCAACGCGTTGCCCGAGCGCAAGGCGAAGGCTATGCCTGAGCAAAGAGGATAAGCAAGTTCTGGTATTGTCCAATTGCAATGCGCAAGCTAAGCAAAGAGGATAAACAAGTTCTGGTATTATCCAATTGCAATGCGAAAGCTAAGCAAAGAGGATAAACAAGCGCTTGTTGTACCATCTAAACTTATGCTACAGCTATAGAAACTATAGCCTGAGCTTTAAGCCATTATTTAACTAAAGAGTAGAGAAAAAAACTGTGATCCATGTTGTTTTATACGAGCCAGAAATTCCTGCAAATACAGGGAATATCATTCGTTTATGTGCCAATACTGGAGCGCAGTTGCATTTGGTCAAACCATTAGGTTTTGAGCTAGATGATAAAAAACTTCGCCGCGCTGGTTTGGATTATCATGAATGGGCACACATGAAAGTGTGGGAAAACTTTGAAGAATGCCTTGCTGGCTTAAAAGCACAAGGTATTGAGATGGATGCCATTTATCCATTAACCACCAAAGGTTTTGAAACACCGCATACCTCTGATTTAAACCGTCCTGTAGCATTGTTAATGGGGCCAGAAACACGTGGTTTGCCGGAAGATGTCCGTATGATGTTTCCGAAAGAACATTGGATTCGCCTGCCGATGGCACCAAATTCACGCAGTTTAAACTTGTCTAATGCTACTGCTGTGATTTTATATGAAGCTTGGCGTCAGCAAGACTTTAAAGAATTGGTCTAAGTGTGATCTGTTCAAAAAGCCGCTCTATCGAGCGGTTTTTTATTGGGAGTGAACACAGTGAACCATTTACAGCAATGAAGTTTTGTAAAATACGGGCTTAAAAACTTCAGCATCAATATAAAAATGTGTATAAGAACACTGTGAAGAAATAAAACGGGTACTTAAAACTTGAAATCTATAAATTTAAAAGCTTTTGGTGTCGTGATTGCGACCGGATTCATTTCATCAGTGAGTTGGGCTAATCCAACCGTATCGACTACAACGGAACAGACACCAGTGACCGTCACTACAACTACAGAAAATGTTCCAGTTGTACCAAAGGTTGAGGTGGTTAAGCCTTTTACTAAGGCTGAAGTACAACAGGGCATGCTGGAAATGCAGCAAAGACAAAATCAGCGTATTGAGGAATGGGGAAAAACACTAAAAGCCGACGATTTTGAACGTTCATGGTATGGTGGTCGTCAATTGAAAAAGTCCAAGCGTCAGGAAGTTTGCGGGATCTATCAGGGTTTAGTGAATGAAACCTATGGGTTGGCACAAAAAAATAAAGCAAGATTGAGTCAAGCGGATCAAAAACAAATATCAGACCGCAATCAATTTATTCAAAGCTTAGGTTATGAAAATAATATCGTTGATACCAAGATGGGTTTTAATTGCCGCTTAAAATAAGTGATTTTTATCACTGCTTTGATTTATGTGAATGATCCATGTCCTTGATGTAAAAAATAAAGGACATGGAAAAGCTCGAGATACCTCATGAATTAATCAATTAAATTAAAGTCACTCAGTTCTGTTTGTAGATGTTTTGGATTATTTGCAAACAGCAGTTGACCGCTGGTGTATAACCAACCCAATTGACCTTGCTGCTGAAGACGTTTCAGTAAGACGTCGTTAAATGTCGACGTTGCAAAGACAGTTTCACTAAAGACTTTAAACTCACCGACATTAGTGTTTTCGCTGTCTTTCATAAACAGCATGCCGTTTTTGGTGGTTGAACTCATATCTAAAGCACGGCTGACTAAGCGGTAACCGTCTTTAGCTTGCTCATCAATCAACTCCTGTAATTTTAAGCTGCGCTCTACACTATTGCTGCCGGTTGGGTAAGTTTTATAGCGATAGCTGTAGGTGCCATGGTGTGCGCTGCTATTTATACAGGTTGCAACTTTAGGACTGTTTTGATTGCCGTTTAGAATTTCAGGACGTAAACCAGTGAAATAGCTTTTGAATTGAATAATACGGCAGCCTTGGGCACCCAGTGTATTGAGCATAGTTTCCAGTTGCACTGGGTCTACGAGCGGGGAAACATAGCCGCTGTCATAGGTATATGTCGCGGTATCATTTTCCTTTTTAATGAAATAATCTTTGAAATTCAGGGCATTGGTTGGTCTGACGCTATGCAAGTATTGATAGCCTGATTTACCTTTTTCATTTAACTGATTACGCCATGTAAAATATATGTCAGCGGTAGAGGGTGCTGTACGGTCTGCAACAATATGATTGAAACGCGTATTTTCATTGGCAAGTTTCATGTAGTTATTAACATTACCATTGTCCAGGGTTTTAGTATCATAGCCAATTAACTTATAACCGCTTTGTCCCATTGTATTGAGCTGAGCCAAGAAGTTTACTGTGTCGGTGGTATTAATAAAATTCTCAGACTTAAAATCTGCAGTTGTGATTTTGGTTTTCGGTTTTAAATTGGTGAAGAATTCATTGGAATTTTTTGTATAGCAGCGGCTGTCCTTGAGTGGGTCGGTAATTAGACCTCGTTGCATGATGATATAGCTTGGATTTGAAATCGTCGCGTTAATTACACAGAAAGAATGATTATTTAAAAAAGTTAAAACGCGGTTGCTCGTCGCGCCACCTCTGACTGGTTGAAACTTAATCGAATGATATTCAAAGTTATTTAGTGTTGCAGCCGGCTGTATTTCACTTATAACCATGTCATGAAGTAATTGATAGCGTTTGGAAACAAATTCACCGCTGCAAGTTTTACTTGAACTATTGTGTACCGCATATTTTAGTTCTTCGTTCAGTGAACTGACTGAATTTTCACTGGTTTTATGAATTGAAATTTGTGGCAAATCACAATTACTGTTACCGAGGGCAGAATTCCCTTGAATCCATTCTCCTGTGAATTTATCCGCTACAGTTGTTGGCGTTGGCGTTGGCGTTGGCGTTGGCGTTGGCGTTGGTGTAGGTGTAGGTGTAGGTGTAGGTGTAGGTGTAGGTGTAGGTGTAGGTGTAGGTGTAGGTGTAGGTGTAGGTGTAGGTGTAGGTGTCGCGCCATCATCATTGGAGCTTGATCCACCACAGCCCACCAATGTCGTAAATACAGCAGCGATAATGCTGATTTTGTGATTATTATTCATGACTAGTGCTCAATAGAGTAAAGTTGTTATGTACGGCTGATGCGGTTGTATAAACATTTAAAATCAAGATTTATTGAACAAGGTGTGATTCAATCCAGCCATTGCCATGTTCTGTAGTGACTTCTATCAAACCTGTTTTAGTCATGTTTCCCGCAAAAATAATATCTGCATTTTTTGACAGTTTATTAATGACTTGGCTCGATTTATCGGCAGTTTTATAAAGCGGTAGATTATTAATTTTAGGTCTAAGTTGCTGTCCCATACTGAAACCATTTGCAGCATAATTTGAATTAGTCGTGGCCTGACTGCCTGTCCATTCTTTTGCGGTATTCGATACTTCTTTGGATGTTTCATTAAATTGATTCAGTGTATTTCTTAAATCACGCATGGTATCGGCAAAACCTGCATATACTGATATTGAAGCTAAAGACAGACTGCTAACGATGACTAAATGACGAATTTTCATGAACTTTCTCCTTTACTTTGTTATGTCATTCCGCGTGATATCTGACGGATTCATAACATTCGCGGTGTTTAAATAATTATAAAATGCGAAAATTTAGCATTTTTAAAATAGATCATTTATACTTCACTTGTAAAGAGGGTGGAGTGGTGAAAATGAATGTAGAAAGCCAGAGTGAACATCTAAAGCAAAGTAAAAATTGGTATCAGTCCTTACCGACGGAATGGCAAAATTGGTTGAATGAAAATATTGAAAATGGTTGCGATGTACAGAAAATAAGTCTAATTTTACAATCACATGGATTAAGCCCAAGGGCGGATCAATACTTATTTTCTGATGCAGACCAACTTTCAGAACAGCTGCAAAATGAACTTTTGGACTACAGTCTTGAGGGCTTAGAGACAGATGAAATTTTAGAAAAAATTAAGCAAAAAAATATTTCAAATCATTTGATCATTCAGTTTTTAAAGCGTGTAAACAATAACGTAATTTTTAAAAAACTGAAGCAAGTACAGCAACAGCAGAATAAACAGCGTTGGCTATTACAGGTGATGGGTCAATTGAATCAATTGAACGACCACATTCCATCCACAATCGATTGCATAGAAACACCTGATTTTGAAACATTTATAGAGCGGTATTATAGCCAGATGCGACCAGTCATTTTAAAAGGTGGGATACAACATTGGCCTGCACTGCATAAATGGAGTCCTGATTATTTTGCACAGCATTTTGAAAATGAGTTGGTTGAAGTCCAGATGCATCGTGAGCAACATCAAGATTTTGAAAAAAAATCGGTACAATTGAAACGTATTATTTTGATGCAAGATTTTGTCGCACAAATTAAAGCCACTAAGCACAGCAATGACATTTATTTAACTGCGAATAACGCCGCTCAAAATAAGCAATTTATGCAAAAGATTAGTGAAGATCTAGGTGACTTCGCCAAAGCTTATTGTCAAAAAGAGATCAAAAATCGACATTTTTTATGGTTTGGCCCTGCAGGCACATTTACACCACTGCATTATGACTTAACCAATAATATGTTGGCACAAATCTATGGACGTAAAAAAGTGACTTTGATTCCTGCATGGCAAATGCCGTATATGTATAACGATCATTGGGTATTCAGTCAGGTTTCAGACGTCGCAAAGGCTGATCTAGCAGACTATCCATTGTTAGAAAAAGTGACGCCATTTGAGTGCATTTTGCAACCTGGAGAAACCTTATTTATCCCAATTGGCTGGTGGCATAGTGTTGAAAGTTTAGACATATCGATCAGTGTTTCTTTTACGCATTTTAATGTAAATAATCATTTTTTTACTGAATATCCTCAAGATCTCATCAGATAAAAATTGTGAAGTAGATTAAATAATGCGAAAATTTCACTTATGCAGTCTAATTTTCATGGCAATTCAATGAGCAAACTTCTCACTAATGAGGCAGATCAAAATTTACAGCAAGTATTGGTGCTGATGAATGAGCTGAGCCAATGGCTGATTCGCTCAGGTGTGGGGTATACCGAGTTTACTGCTGCATTGAAACCGGTTTTTTTCCAACAAGCTGTACATGAGTTAGAGCGTATCGATCAAAAACCGACAATTTCTGCGATCAGTTTACTTTCTGGCCTACACCGTAAAGACGTGACTGCTTATAAAGAAGTGATTTCTGAGGGTAAGGATCTGAATGAAGCAACTGTTTCAGAGCCAATTAGTGTGCCATCACGTGTGATTGGTTTGTGGCTTGCAGAAGGCTGGGGGGATTCATTGCCCTTCAGCAGTGAGTCAGAAAATAGTTTTGAAATGTTAGTGAAACGTATCTCCACCGAGCGCCATCCACGTTCGGTACTCAATGAGCTTGTTCGTTTGGAAATTGCCACTGAAAAAGATGGACAGGTGTATTTACAACAACGTCGTTTTATTCCAGATCCTTCGCAGTTAGAAGCACGTAAAATTTTAACGCGAAATGTTCAAGCGCATTTAGAAGCGGGTTTGCATAATTTATTGAATCCTGATGAAATACCTTACTTAGAACAAGCCATTTGTGCTGACGAATTAACAGAAGAATCGATTAATAAATTACATGAAATGAGCTTAGAGCTTTGGCAGAAATACTCACTACAACTTTTAAAACTTGCCGCGGAGCGTTGCGCAATGGATGACGGGAATCCTGAAGCAAATCGTGCATTTCGCTTTGGAGTTTATCAACATGATGCGAAAATTAAATTTTAAAATACTGACACTTTGCAGCCTGATGTCCATATTGTCAGGCTGTGAAATTGATTTTTTTTCGAGCGGTGGGGTAACGATCGAAGGCACAGGTGATCCAATCATTGATATCGGTCATGCAGGGGATGGCCGCGGAACAATTATCTTGGGGACACGATATTTAGAGTTTTCAGCTTCCGTGCAGGATTCTTGTTATGGCGTGGAACGTAAATTAGCCTTCCTCAATCCATTTGATCGTCAGTCGATTGACACAAAAACGTATGTAGAAATACCTGCTGCCCAAGCGGATCTTAATTCGCAAAATGTTCAATTGATCTTAAAAAATACCAATAGCGTACCAGTCACCATTCATTTGCAATGTGATATGCCATTAACCATGCAATTATTCGAGCAGGTTAGACCATATTTTCCAAAACAAGTATGTGATACACCTATAGATATCAAACTCTATCCACAACAACAGCATATATTTGAAGCAGCTGTAAATTTAGAGACTGTTGAAGATGGTATATGGTCACACGGTGATGGAGCATCGGTTGAATTAAAAGGCAATACACCAGACAAGTGTGAAGAAATTTCAATTCAATTTCAGCAATCTAGAAAATTCATACAACCTTAATTGGTATATTTAAAACAAAAAAGGCGCTTTAAGCGCCTTTTTTGTTTAGAGATAAACTTGCTTAGAATTTATCATCAAATTCGTTATGTTGCGGGGCAGGGTGTTTAAAACCTTTGGTTTTATAACCAAGGTATAAAATACCAAACATTGCCCACCACAAACCATATTTCAATGCAGTTTCTTCAATTTCCAACCACATTGCAAAGATACTGATAAAGCCAAGCATTGGAATAACGACAAAGCTAAAAATATCTTTGGCTGTTTTTGTGCGGCCATCACGTAGCGCATAACGTGAAATCACAGATAAGTTCACGAAAGTAAAGGCTGTCAATGCACCAAAACTAATCATCGAAATGACAATATCAAGATTCATAAAGCCCGCAGTTAATGCAACCGCACCTACGATCATGATGTTGTACGATGGTGTGAAGTTTTTCGGACTAATATGACCAAAAATCTTTTTGTTAATGACGCCATCACGACCCATTACATACATCAGACGTGATACGCCAGCATGTGCAGAAATACCTGATGCCATTACTGTCACAATCGCAAAAGTTAACACATAGGATTGGAACAGTGAGCCGCCGACGAGCAAGAGTATCTCTGGCTGTGTTTCAGCAATATTCTTGAAATAGTTACCCGGCTCAGCAGGGAAGAACAGCTGCATAAAGTAGGTACTAATAATGAAGATAATCCCTGCGATTAAAGCAGTTAAGAAAATCGCTTTCGGCAGTGTTTTCTCAGTATCTTTGGTTTCTTCTGCCAATGAACTTAATGAGTCAAAACCAGTGAACGAGAAGCACAGTAATGTTGCACCTGTAATCAGCGCACCCACAGACGTCAGCTCATTCCAGAATGGCTCAAGGCTCCATAATTGGTAGCGTTCTGCAGCAGAAATAGGGCCATCAGCATTGAAGCCCATTTGAAGCTTGCTGTAGACCATCCACGTGAAAATACCAATTACTAATAACTGCACAAGTACAATCAAGCTGTTAAAGTTAGCAACAAAACGCGCACCGCGTAAGTTAATTCCAGTCATGAATGCCGTTAGCACAATGACCCATACCCAGTGGTTTACTGTTGGAAATAGTGCTTCAAGGTAAATCACTGCAAGAATAATATTCACCATTGGAGACAGCAGGTAATCTAGCCATGACGACCAACCGACCATGAAACCTACGTTCGGGTGAATGGATTTTTGGGCATAGGTATACGCAGAACCCGAAGAAGGGTAGCGACGGATCATATGACCATAACTAATCGAGGTAAACAGAATTGCAATAAGGGCAATAATGTAAGAAGTCGGCACGTGTCTATGACTTTCTTCAGATACTAAACCAAAAGTATCAAATAGAGTCATTGGTTGGATGTAAGCCAAACCAATAATAATAATGTGCCAGAGTCCAAGCGTTTTTTGCAGTTTAGCTGCCGATTGAGTCCCAGAGATATTTGTCAACGGCGTTATCCTCTTATCGTTGATCAAGGATCAGTCATATTCTAAGGATCGTTTGAGACGAACGATCCCCCCTACGTTTTAAAACAAAAGTGCGCCAATCTACTCCAAATTGGTACATTTTGTCAGTAACTTTGAAATTATTTTTAGCAGAAATTATGCCAGTTTGATTAAAAAATAACTGATATTGCGTTCTGCAAGTGAAAAGCCCGATGTTTAAAAAAACATCAGGCTTAATTTTTCGCTATATTCGCTTATTTTTCAGCAATTACCAAGCTTTTTTTAGAACAGTTTTAAGGTCTTCTAAGCTGGCTTCTTTAGGATTATAAATAATAGATCCATCATTCAGTGCTTTCTCTGCCACTTCATCTAATTGAGCTTCAGTCACTTTACCTGTTTCACTCAAAGTACGTGGTAATTTGGTCAAACTAAACAAGCGGTCACGCATGGCTAAAAGCGTTGAAATGGCTTTTTCAGCGCGGAGGTTGGCCGGTGTTTGTGCATAAATATCAGGACCAGCCAGTGGTAATAGCAATTCAGCAATCTTATCGCCATTCACTTCTTTGTTGTATTCCAACACATACGGCAAGAATAAATTCATGCATAATCCATGGGGCAGGTGAGCAACAGCACCTAAAGCATGACCCAATGAGTGGACTAATCCAACCATCGAATTCGAAAATGCAATTCCTGCCATTGTAGAAGCTTGTGCAAGTTCTAAGCGCCCATGTGCATCGCTGGTATTATCTAATACACCAAATAAGCTATTGCTAATTTTCTTGATTGCGGCAGTTGCATAGGCATCTGAAATCGGGTTCGCCGCCATGCACGTATAGGCTTCAATGGCATGCGTCATCGCATCCATCGCTGTCATTGCTGTAAGATGAGGTGGCAAAGTTTGCGTCATACGTGGGTCAAGAATTGCTGCATGTGGCATCAAATAATTCGATGCAAAAGCCATTTTAACATTCTTTTCAGGGTCAGAAACCACAGCGACCATAGTCACTTCTGAACCTGTCCCTGAGGTTGTTGGAATCACAAAAAATGGTTTTAAAGGTTTTGGTAAGTTGTGCGCACCTGAGTATTTCAGTAAGTCATCACCACCTTCAGATACCAAGATGTTGGTTGCTTTAGAGGTATCAATCACTGAACCGCCACCGACGGCAATAATGGCATCACATTGGTTGTCGCGGTAAAGTTGAGCCGCTTTACGTACGGTTTCTAGACTTGAGTCTGGCGGAACATCATCAAAAATATAGCCAATCACCGTCTCGGTACTTTCAAATGCCGCTTCAATCGGTGCAAGTAATTGATTACTACGAACGCCTTTGTCAGTAATGATCATGGGGCGTTTAGCACCGAAAGTAGACAGTTCGAATGGGATGTGTTCTAAAGCAGCATGGCCAGCAATCACTTTTACAGGACAGAAAAATTCGTAATATGGTTTAGCCATGTGTTATGCGCTCCGTTTTAAATAAGACTGGGCTACTTTTAAATAAATATTTGCAGCACCGCTCAGTTTTTCTTTTAGGCTTAAATGTGTTGGATATTCTTTGACAGCCAATTCAGCCACCAATTTAGGTAAAATTAACGCTTCCATTTTGTTGAGACAACGCACCAGTCGGATGGCATAAGACAAATCACCATCGGCGATCATGCGGTCATTGGCAAAGGCTTGTGCGGTACTTTCTTGAAATGAGAAGACCAAAAAGGCATGATTCAAATGCTTAAACGTAATGGTTAAGTCAGGCTTTTGAGTGCCGGGTGTGAGGAGTTTGAGTTGGTGGTCTTCCGTGACTTGCGCGACAAATGCAGCACCATTTGGAAAAACATTCATAGATAAAATAAAATTAACTGGAAATTTAGCAACTTCTTGTTTAATTTCTTCATCGACCTGGCTCGCCATGACCAGACCTCTGCCAATCACATCCATCATGAGTTTGACATAGGCCTGCTGGAGCGCGGGTTTAACGGATTTAGTTGCAATCACGTGTACATCCCTTATCTATAATTATTAAATTTAGAGCTTTTACTCTAAATTATTTTATTTGAGAAAGCAAAGTCTTTTATAGTTGTTTGACTGTTACGTCTTTAAAGTAACCACTGTTTTTCAAAGTATCAATGATATCGACGCATAAGTTTTCAAATTTAGGGTAATCCTGTACTAAATCTTGTATGCGCACCATTTCCAATCCTGCATAGCCACATGGATTGATGGTATGAAACCCAAATAAATCGCAATCAATATTCAGTGCTAAACCATGATATGAACGGCCTTTACGAATTTTAAAGCCCAAGGAACCAATCTTTCGTTCATTGACATATACACCCGGTGCATCAGGCTTGGCATAAGCTTGAATACCATATTTGTTCAGCAAATCGATCATGAGGGTTTCGGCATACGAAACCAATGTACGAACATTCCATCCCAAACGGTTTAGGTCAAACATGAAATAAGCCACCAATTGACCCGGCCCATGCCAAGTGACTTGCCCACCACGGTCTGTTTGTACCACAGGGATGTTACTATGCACCAAAATATGTTCAGGTTTGCCAGCTTGCCCCTGAGTTAATACATCGGGATGTTGCAAAATCCACAGTTCATCAGGTGTGTTTTCATCGCGCTGTTCAGTGAGTGTTTTCATCTCTAAAAAGCGGTCTGCATAAGGGGTCAGGTGGTTATATTGACGAATAATTAATTCGGGTTTTTGAACAGTTTCAGTCACGTATTTCGTGTCCTTTTCTATCAAAGTCATGTATGGATTATAATGAATTAGACGTACAAAAGGGGGGTTAAATACTGAATACTTGAGGGTATTACTATTATACTTAGACATAAAAAAACACGCCCTAAAGCGTGCTTTTTTATTTAAATCAACAGAATTACAGCGCGGTACGAATGTGTTTACAAGCTGCTAAATCCGCATAGACCGCATGTACTTGTTCTAACTCTTCGAAACGTAATTGAGCAGTAATGGAATGATATTTACCTGTACGAGATGGAGTCACAGTCATTTTACTGCCATCAAAATCAGGAAAATGTTTAACAAAAATTTCATTCACTGCAAGGCGAAGTTCTTCACCTGCATTACCAATCAATTTAATAGGGTAGTCCATAGGGAAGACCCAAAGATGCTCTTGCAATTCACGTGAAGGAGCGCGATTAGTCATATCAGTCATGGGACACCTCATTATTTAAAAATACCTGCAATGAGCAGGTATTTGGAATCATTTGCTACATGCTCATAATATGGGGCGGAAAACCCCATATTCAAGCCTGCATTGTCCTAGTTATAGGTTAATCATTCTCAAGGAATGAACGCAGATGTTCTGAGCGTGAAGGATGACGTAATTTACGCAATGCTTTCGCTTCAATCTGACGAATACGTTCACGTGTTACGTCAAACTGTTTACCCACTTCTTCCAAGGTATGGTCGGTTGGCATATCGATACCGAAACGCATTTTCAAGACTTTCGCTTCACGTTCAGTCAAGTTTTCAAGAACTTCACGTGTTGCTTCTTTTAAGCCTTCTGACGTTGCAGCGTCAATAGGAGAGGTGATATTACCGTCTTCAATGAAGTCACCAAGATGCGAATCTTCATCATCACCAATTGGTGTTTCCATTGAAATTGGTTCTTTCGCGATTTTAAGCACTTTACGAACTTTCACTTCGTCCATTTCTAGACGTTCACCTAATTCTTCTGGTGTAGGTTCACGACCCATTTCTTGAAGAAGTTGGCGAGATACACGGTTGATCTTGTTAATGGTTTCGATCATGTGTACTGGAATACGAATAGTACGTGCTTGGTCAGCAATCGAACGCGTAATCGCCTGACGAATCCACCAAGTTGCATAAGTAGAGAATTTATAACCACGACGATACTCGAATTTATCCACCGCTTTCATCAAGCCAATGTTACCTTCTTGGATCAAGTCGAGGAATTGCAAACCACGGTTGGTGTATTTTTTCGCAATCGAAATTACCAAACGTAAGTTAGCTTCAACCATTTCCTTTTTCGCACGGCGAGCTTTCGCTTCACCAATCGACATACGTTTAGAAATGTCTTTGATGCCTTTAACATCTAAACCAAGTTCTTTCTCGATGTCAGCGATTTTTTGTTGGAAAGCCAGAACGTCAGGGCGGACTTTTTCAAGATAGCCTTTCATTTCTGCAGGTGCTTTAGCAATTTGTTCATCTAACCAAGCAAAGTTAGATTCTTGACCTGGGAAAGACGTACGGAATTGAGTACGGTCCATACGACCACGACGTACTGCATAGCGCATAACTTCACGTTCAGAAGTACGGATTTGGTCATGGGTATTACGAATCAAATCAGAGATGATGTCGAATAAACGTGGTGTGAATTTGAACATCATGAACACAGTTGCAAGTGCTTCAAGTGCAGCAGCAGCTTCTTTACTGTTACGACCATGTTTTTCAATTGCAGCTTTAGTGACTAACCATGCTTGTTCAAGCTCAGTGAAACGTGCTTTAGCAATTTCAGGATCTGGACCAGATTCGCCTTCAGAATCATCATCACCTTCAGACTCTTCTTCTTCATCGTCATCATCAAGTTTGACATCTTTAGTTGGCTTGTTGGTTGACGCTTCATCTTCATCGATCTCAGAATCATCTTCATCGATCACTTCTGGGATGGCTTCGTCAGATTCTGGATCTAAATAACCAGAAAGAATATCAGCTAAACGGCGTTCACCCGCTTCATAATCTTTATATTCTTGCAATACAACTTCGACTGCATTTGGCCAATAAGCAATAGAATGTAAAACGTCACGAATACCTTCTTCGATGCGTTTTGCAATGCTAATTTCGCCTTCACGTGTTAAAAGTTCAACTGTACCCATTTCGCGCATATACATACGCACAGGGTCAGTGGTGCGACCGGGCTCATTTTCAACAGATGCAAGTACAGCAGCGGCTTCTTCTTCAGCAACTTCGTCAGTCGCTTCGCTGCCACCTTCAAACATTGTATCGTCAGTTTCTGGTGCACGATCATGTACCGGAATACCCACGTCATTCAACATCTGAATGATGTCTTCAATCTGTTCACTTTCGGTGATTGAGTCCGGGAGATGATCGTTAACCTCGGCGAAAGTTAGGTAACCTTGCTCTTTGCCTCGGCTAATCAGAGCCGCTACTTGAGAAGTAGGGGAAGTCATATCGCTCATCTTTGCTTACTCTTCGTTGAATCTGTGGCAGTAAAAAACCGTGCATTTTAGCACGATCGTCTCATTAAATCTTGTGAATAGCTGGCTTATCCCATTAGGACGGTACAGCATCAAGCTGTCCAATGAGATATTAAAAATTTAAATTCAGTAATTTAGGTGGGGCTGAAATTGTTGTTTTCAAGTTCATCCCATGCATCGATTATTTTATGGGTCATCTTTGACTGTCATAAAAATGAAGGACGCAGGGTGGATTATATCATGCCACAGGTTTTGGTAAGAAAAAAAGACCTATTTTTAAAGTTTAGTTGTTAAAAAAACAAATAAAACTTGACAATATTTTATATCCCATATAAATAGCGGCTAGACCCCTTCAATTTTTTTCATTATGAGGTAGTTTTGGTGTCTTCTACAGATTTTGAACTAGATGATAACTACGGTGATGATGATGTGAATTTCGATGAGGCCAGTGCAAAAACTAGCGCGAAAGAATCGTTAGAAAAGCGCCGACTTATTGATGACCTTCTGGCTCAGCGCCGTCTTGAACGTGAGCTTAAAGATTTTGATTACGACATCGACGATGACGATGATTTTGATGACGAAGAAGACTAAATAGCGATTTAGCATAGCGCTTGAAAATGCTATGCTTACGCATTAAGTTTCTAACTCTGGATTTGAAATGAGTGCTTTAGATTTAGACCTTTTGAGTGACTATTTAGACGGCGATGACAACGAGCATGGTCTAGATTTTGCAGCGACTCATGGTTTTTTATGTGCAATTGCAGTAGGCCCAGCTTTTGATAAATGGCTAGACGAACTTTTTGATAACAATCAGAAAAAAGTACCTGCTGAAATTATTGCACAAGTAAAAGCATGGCTCGAATCGATTCGTCAGAATCTTGCCAATGAAGATGGTATTGAATTTCCATTTGAAATTGAAGAAGCCGATGTTGAATCAAGTCTTGGTGACTGGAGTGTTGGCTTCGTTGATGCCATGTTCCTAAACGAAGATGCATGGTTCACCGACGAGTTTGAAGAACAATTGGTTGATTTAACTTTGCCAATCATGGTGTTCAGCGGCATTGATGAAGAAGATCCACAAATGGAATCTTTCCGTCGTAATGGTCAGTTGATGGATGAACTTGCAGAAGAAATCCCAACCAATTTGAACGAATTATATTTGATGTATCACACACCAAATTAATTTCGACGAAATTTAAAAAAAGCACCTTGGGGTGCTTTTTTTAGCGCTATACCTTTTCAATTCAAAGTTAGTCTAAAGGCTTAACTACGTTTGGCTTTTAAGAAGCTCTTTGCCATCCATCCAAAAGATAAAGCCAACATGAGATAATGGATGAATAAGGTAAAGCTGATAGCAAGCAGCCAGACCCAAGCGGGTAATTGCGTTAGCGCCATTTGAATAAAGGCTTGGGTTTCAGGGAAGATCAAGAGACAAATGACTGTAGCAACGACACTGATGAGAACCGAAGCTAAAATACAGCTCCAAATCAAAGTTCGCTTTTCTAACTTATTTGGCACTCGCTGATGGTCTTTAACAAAGCTGGATGCCGCAGCAAAACCGCCCACGATGAGACAGGTAATGGATGAACCACCGGGTAAATCAAAGAAAGACTCTATGGCTGCGACAGCGACCATGGCGAGGGCATAAGCAATGCTAAATGTGATGATGTATTTTTTCATTATTTAATGTTCATGTTTTCATTATATAAAGTGCGAGTATAACTTACCTGAAGTGTCTTCACTGAATTTTAACTTTCATTGAAGTGGTGATGATTTAAATTTTAACGCAATACATTGAAAAAATTTATAATTTTTTAGCGCAGTAGTCTGCATACCAACCATAGGCAATATGAAATATTGTGCCATGAATGGCGACCAAACAAAGCATAACCACAGCAGTTAGCCCGATGCCTGCATGATCTACAGATTTCATAATGCTTTCGGCATTGGGATTCATTAGCACCAAGAACAGCACAAAAAAGCTACCAATGATGATTGCAACGGCACTGGAGCCCCAAACCAGTTGGATCTTTTCATGGTTGCTAGGCACACGTTGTTCTTTCTTTACAAAATGCCCAACGCTGATTAATGCACATGCCACCAATGTAGGAATTAATGTAATACCACCAAGATTTAATCCAAAAATTAATACGGTAATCAAAAGCACCAAGGCGATGCTATAAACAGCAGCAAAGTGTAGGAGATAGTGTTTCATTTAAGCCCCAAAACAAAAAATTAACGAGGTCGACGTTGATGTCGACGGTACAAAATCCAAGCAATAATGATGACTGTGATCAGAATAATCACATGGCCAACTTTACTAAATATTTGCTGCATTAACTGCTGATTTTCACCTAAATAAAAACCCATACAAGCTAAAAAAGTGGTCCAAATAATCGTGCCTAAACCACTATAAAACATGAACTTCCAAAATGGCATGCGGCTCATTCCCGCAGGAATACTAATGAGAGAACGCACAGCTGGAATCATTCGTCCGAAAAATACAATGCGGTGACCGTATTGCTCAAACCATGCTAGAGATTTTTTTACATCTGCCGATTTGATAAATAAATACTTTCCATAGCGATCGACGAAGTGAAAGATAGATTCATGCTTAAATTTATAGCCAATCCAATACAGCAATGCTGCCGCCAGTAAAGAGCCAATGCAGCCTGAAATAATGACACCAATGAGCAGCAGTTGACCTTGGGAGGCAGAATAGCCAGCCGAGGGCATGATGATTTCTGAGGGGATTGGGGGGAAGACATTGTCAAGGAACATGAGTAGGGCAATACCGAGATAACCCAATTGTTCCATGATTGAAATGATCCATTCAGTTAAATTCATGGCAGCCAAGGCAGAGAAAAGGTGTATTTATCCTATGTTGAAAAGCGCAGTGGGTAAAGTTCCGTTTTAAATATTCCTGAAACCACCTAAGCAAAAACAACAAATGTTGAGTTCATCTTGTATTAAGTAGCACGTAGGCTTAATGAGAAGGAAAATGTATCAATGCGTGAGGGCATTAAGATATGCTGAATGATATAAGGCTGAATAATTGAAAGGCTTGGATCATAGTTTTTATAGTATTGAGCGTACGCTGTTCAGTTTGGATTTTATTTTTGATTTTTGGCGCTTTAGCAGCCTTAAAAATCGTTTTATGTACTGAACAGCGTAGGACAAAGTTGCAATAAGTGACGTTGCAATGTGCGTAAATTAATCATCATGTTCCATATTTAACAGGGTGTGAATATAGACTTGGCGTAAGCTCAGAGATAAAGCAAATGGAATCGCACAAAGTCCAAGAATGTTGAGCAGAGTGGGTTGTAAGTGCAAGGTATAAGCAATAAATAAGGCAAAAATTGCACCAATGCATGTGGCAATACTGACTATCAAAATATGCGACTGTTGGTTAAGGAGGTGTTTTAATTCTCCTACACTTTCTTTTACACGGGGAGCGGGTAAAGCAAGGCGCCTTGAGGTTGCAATTGGAGAGTTGATTAATTTTGGCATAATGCTTTCCTTTTCAATTATCTATAATGATTTTCTCGGATCAATTGATCAGAATAAGCATAAATGCGCGAACTGATTCTCGTAAATAACCAGATATAGTTATTTTGTCAAAAAAATTAAGTCACTGTTGAGAATGCGTAAAAAAAGCCCTAAAAATAGGGCTTTTATTTATATATCGTTACAACAAATTTTCCTTAGAGGCGCTTACGTTTTGCTGCCACAATTTGTGATTGACGCATACGGAAGCCTGCTTTTTGCTGTTCAGTAGTTTTGTCGATACAGTATTTGCATGATACGCCGTGTTCGTAGCTCGGAAGTTCAACTTCAGCAGGAGCCAGTGGCCAACCGCATGCGTGACATTTGATATTTTCGCCTTCTTCCATACCGTGAGTGACAGCAGTACGACCGTCAAATACGAAACATTCACCTTCCCACATGCTGTCGGAAGCAGGGGTTTCTTCTAAATATTTTAAGATACCGCCTTTAAGGTGATAAACCTCATTAAAGCCTTCTTGAAGTAAAAGTGAGGTTGATTTTTCACAGCGAATACCGCCTGTACAGAACATGGCAATTTTCTTATCTTTATGCTGCTCAAGCTCTTTTTTCACGTATTCAGGGAATTCACGGAAAGTCTCAGTTTTCGGGTCAATCGCACCCTTAAATGTACCTGCTTTGTACTCATAGTCGTTACGTGTATCAATTAGGATTACGTCATCACGTGTAATTAGTTCATTCCATTCTTTAGGATCAAGATAGTGACCGACTAAATCACGTGGTTTCACTTCCACACCTAAAGTCACGATTTCTTTTTTCAGTTTGATCTTCATTTTACGGAATGGTTTATCCGTACTATGCGATTCTTTGTATTCCATCGCATTGAAGCCTTCATTGAGAAGGAATTGATGGATGATATCTACAGATTTACGGTCACCGGCAACCGTACCGTTAATACCTTCACCTGCCACAATTAGAGTACCGCAAAGGTTGATGGTTTTTACCAAGTCTAAAAGACGTTGTTGAAGATCAGCAGGATCTTGAACTTCTTTGAATTGATAAAGTGCGGCAACAACCCAACCAGAGGTCGCTTGCTGTTCTACAGGTGCAAGCTGTTCTACAGTAGCGTTCATGGAGTACTCCAAGTGAATAAACAGGATAAAAATTAAGGCGCACATTCTACCGTGATTTGGATGAATAAGCGAGTAAAGCGATGGCTTTTAACCACACATTTGATCATAGCTTCATTTCAGTAGTTTTAGCGTGTATAGTCATGCCGAGTTGTTTTTATCCCATAAATATTGCTTGAATGGAGCCGGTTTTGAGTACTGCTCGTCGAATTGCCTCGTTAACCCCATGTGCAGGGCGTTGTTCTACGGTATTTGGTGATTCAGTCTGTCGTGGTTGCCGCCGCTTTAACCATGAAGTCATAAAATGGAATACCTATACAGCAGAGCAACACACGGCCATTTGGTGTCGTTTAGATGCACAATTAGATCAAATTTTAATACCGATGTTGCCGCAAGCAGATATCATCCATGTCGAAGGCTTTGTCTTGTCTAAGCGAGTTCGCTTACGTCCAGATGCAAGCAAAGGCCGTAAACTGTATCACGCACTCAAGCTCTGCGAAAAAAACCGTCATTTCACAGATGAAAGTGGACTCGGGATACATTACAAACAGGTGCGACCGTTGTGGGATGAATTTGAGCGTCGTGTTTTAGCACTCGCCACAGCCAGCTATGATTTGGCATTTTTAAGAGCAGATGCCATTCGCTTGCATTTATTGCAAAACATGGATGAAGAGGACTAAGTCCTCTTTTTTTATTTATGAAATTTATCGTGATCTAAAAAATAAGTGAAGGAATCTCAGCGTGAATTATTCGGAGTACTTTTTATATTGTGTGGCAGTCATCGTGATGATTGCAACGCCTGGACCTGTCATGCTGTTGGTCGCAAGTGCAGGCTTACAAGGCGGCTATAAAAAGGCATTTCAAACCATTGTCGGGACGAATTTTGCTTCACTGATTTTGATCGTACTGTCGGTGTGTATTTTAAAAGGCATTTTAAATGTGAATGCGCACTGGCTCGATGGCATTAAAACACTGGGTTGTATATATATTGCTTATATTGGGTTTGATATTTTAAAAGAAGTGATGACACAGCCCACTGAGTAATCTCTGCAGTTAAAAGCAGCACAAGGGGGCTTTAAGCAAGGACTGATCGTGGGGATTTCAAATCCTAAGGATATTATTTTCTTTGCTTCATTTTTTCCGCAGTTTGTAGGAATTACTCCTCATCTTGATCTGAGTTTAATTGTGTTGACCCTCAGTTGGATCGTTTTAGATTTTGCGACCTTGTCTTTGGTGTATTTATCTTTTCATCGCTTGTCGAAATCACGTTGGTATAAAAAATTGTTGGCACTGTGTGGGCTGATTTTAGTGGTGGTTGCCATCTATGGCATCTATAGCACATTCACGGCTTAATTCTTAACTTGAAACGTCTATTAAAAAAATAAAAAGGCTGATTAAATCAGCCTTTTTATGAACGTGTAGAGCTTTAATTAATTCGCACTAGAGATTGTGCTGTAAACGATATTGCACAATTTCTTCAATGGTGAGTACAGTCAAATGATGGGTTTGTGCATACGCTAAAACTTGTACGCCATTCGCCATTGTGCCGTCTAGGTTAGTTAATTCACACAAAACACCTGCAGGTTTTAAACCGGCCAGACGGGCCAAATCAATAGTCCCTTCAGTATGTCCGCGACGGGTCAATACGCCGCCTTCACGCGCACGTAAAGGAAAAACATGACCCGGACGGTTTAAGTCAGCAGCAACAGCACCATCTTTAATTGCGGCTTTGACTGTAGTTGTTCGGTCTTTTGCAGAAACTCCAGTAGTAACACCTTCCGCAGCTTCAATGGTGACAGTAAAGGCAGTTTTAAAATGGCTAGAGTTATCAGACACCATGGGTGGAAGTTCTAAATGATTAGCCTGAGCATCGGTTAAACACAGGCAGACAATCCCTGAACCGTCACGAATCATACGTGCCATGGTTTCTACAGTGAGTGTTTCTGCAGCAACAATCAGGTCGGCTTCATTTTCACGGTCAAAATCGTCCATGACTAAAACAGGCTTGCCATGACGAATGTCTTCTAAGGCTTGCAGCATGCGCTGTTCTGCAGGTGGAAGGGCAGAAAAGAAAATTTCGGGTTGAATTAAACTAGACATTGAAACGCTCGCGTAAATTTTAGATACGGTTGAACATTTCAGGACATGTGAAATAGTGGCGTTACGATATATATTGAAAATGATCAATGATATAGAGATGTGACGTCGTCTTCTTTCATCCGGACTATACCGTCGGCTCAGGCATTGCACCTGATCTGCGAATCGCGTTTAAACGATTGGCTCGTGGGCTTTTTGCAGGGCGTTCAACCCAGCAAATTTACCACCGGTGGGGAGTTTCACCCCGCCCTGAAGCGATGTGTCTTGAGTATAGACCTGTTTGTGTGGTGATGGGGAATTATTGCGTAGAATCATTTGCAAAATTTTAGATAAGTAAAGTTATAAGATTGGATTTGTAAGCATTTTTATAAAGTGTGCCAAAGCATGCTATCGTGCCGATAAATCAACCATGATTGCATAATGATAAAAAATGACGCTTCCTCAGCATTCTCAGCAGCAGAATATAAAGCTGCATTGTTCACAGTTAGATCAAGAGTTTTCAACAGATCTGTTCCAAGATGTACAGGTCATTCGGTATCTGCAAGTGATCGGTGTTGCACTGATAGCAGCCAGTTTCGTGTATTTGATCGCGGCAAACTGGCTGATGTTGCCAAAATTCATCCAATTGGCAATTCCAATGTTGCTGTTGCTACTGAGTGCTGTGACGAGTGTATATTTTGCAAGGCATGCTTGGATTCAGCAAAGCTTAGATGCTTTAAGTGCTTTGTTGCTCGGATTAAGTTTAGCTGTGATTGGGCAGGTCTATCAAACAGGAGCAGACAGTTATCTGTTATTTTTGGTCTGGGCTTTGCTGCTTTTACCTTGGTTATCTCGACCGAATATTGGAGTCTTTGCGTTACTGTGTTTGATCAGTCAATTGGCATTATTTTTATATTTTAAACAAAGCTATTTAATCGTTGATCATTCATGGTGGTATTTACTCTGCATGAATGTATTGACCGCAATATGTGTGACCTTGTGTTTGAAATATTATGCTGCACTGCGCTTTGTATTTGTTGCATTTATTACACTAATGTCGATGTATTGCATGTTTTTATACTGCGGAAATGGGGCAGAGCAGTATCAATGGCAATATTTAATTTTTGCATTGTTGCTTCCAATTTATCTGATTATCTATTTTTATCGACAACATCGTGCATTAGAAACCAGTTTACAAGCTGCAGGTCTCGCCGCGAGTTTCAGTATTTTGATTTTCCAATGGGCAGAACATATTTTATCTGACTCGAGTGCAGGATTGTTGGTTTTTGCCTTGCTGATATTTGCTTGGTTTGCGGTGATCAGTTGGGCACTGATGAAATTTCTGCCACAGACTAAATTTGCGGTTATTCCTTTAGCGATTGGGGCATGGTTCGCAGGCATTATTTTATCGAGCTTATTGCTGACCTATTGGAAGGCGTTTTCAATCGTCATGGGCTTAGTTTTTGTGGCTGTGGCTTGGTGGTTGATTCGACGAGCTAAAAGTATCTTTAGTCGCCAATTTGCTTACTGCTTATGGGTATGTGGCCAATCTGCGGTCTTCATACATACAGAGAGCTTGACCGATAGCATTGGGTTTATTTTAGTATTACAAATTGGCGTTATCTTGCTCTGTTTGTTTAGTCGAATGCATTGGTTTATTGTTTTTATTCAACTCATTGCAGGATATGGCCTTGCAGTGGCCACACTATTTGATGCCGATCTTTTTATGAGCGATGAACATGTCATCTTAGCTGTGATTGGATTGAATTATATTCTACTGATTTTCTTGCTCGGGAGTGCAACAGCTTGGTTGCACTCGATGTATCGAAAAAGTGTTGTGTTGTGGATGTTATGCATCGTATTGGCGGGTGTGGTGTTGCAGACCTTGTCAAATAACGTTCTACATTTTGAACAGACCCAACATGGCATTCTTGACCTATTTGTCTGTTATCTACTGCCTGTGGTTTGGCTTGGCCTTTACATCGCAAATCAGCAAAAACAGGCGGGGCGCGAAAAATGGCTGTTACTGCTATTGGGCCTTGTGCTGATTGCGATGGGCTATTTTGGAATTTTCTTGTTATTGGTTTTATTGGCATGGGCGCAGGTCTATCAGCAATCTTTGGTTAAAGCCCTTTGCATCGTGTTGATCATTTTTAGCTTATGGATGCTGTATTACAATTTAGGGTTGAGCTTTTTACTGAAAAGTTTAACGATTTTGATCTCTGGTCTTTTGCTGCTTGGCATCACCAAAATGTTAACTGCGATACAGCATAAACAAGGGGAAGGAGCATGATGAACATACTCAATAAAAAAATGCTTCCTATTGGTTTGGCTGTACTCAGTATTCTTTTATTTGTACTGATGATTGCACGGCATGAATGGCATCTGGCAAACAGTCAGAGTATTTATGTAAAGCTGCAACCGGTCGATCCTCGCTCTTTGATTCAAGGGGATTATATGGCCTTGAATTATCAGCTCTATTTTGGTGGTCAGCCTTCTGAAGAGCAATCTGCTAATGGGCAGGCTGCCAAAGCGAACAAAGAAGAAAATGTACACCGTGACTATTTTGTAGATCAAAAAAGTATTGTGAGTTATGTGCAGCTTGATGCACAGCGTAGAGTGATTCGAACCAGTTTCAACCCAGAGTTATTAGTGCAGTATCCAAGCTCATCTACAAAACTGGTGCTCAAAAATCCTGACAATAGATTTGAGGGTTTATATCCCGCTGCAAGCAGCTTTTTGTTTGCCGAAGGCTTGGAACCGTGCTATCGCAATGCGCAATTTGCAGAGCTGAAAGTACAGGAAAATGGTCAGCCCTTATTGGTGGGTCTAGTGGGTGAAAACCTGCAGTCACTTCTGTGTGAGCAGAAGAAAGTTTGGTGGAAGGGGCCACGAAGTGAATAAAAGCGGATTATGTGATTGATCGCATAAAAAAGCCCGCAAATTTGCGGGCATTTAGAATCTTTGAATGCTTGAATTAAGCAACTTGAACTGGAATACAGTTCGCTGTGTGGTTCACTGTGTTATTTGGGTTCGCATAGACTAAACGTGGCTTATGTGCATTTGCTTCAGCTTCTGTGAAATCGCCAAAAGTTGCAATAATCATCAAATCACCAATATCTGCTTGGTGAGCAGCACCGCCATTTACAGAGATAATGCCAGAACCTTCTTCACCACGAATGGCGTAAGTGGTAAAACGCTTACCATTAGTCACGTTCCACATATGAATTTCTTCATATTCACGGATACCGGCTAAATCTAGAAGAATACCGTCAATTGCACAAGAACCTTCATAATGTAATTCTGCTTGTGTAACGACGCAACGGTGGATTTTAGCTTTTAATAAACGAGATAGCATGGCTAGCGTCTCCTTGGTAGACCTAAGATCGTATCTTATGGTGGAACAATCTCTTGAATGCTGGGTGAGCAGTCAAATGCAAGCGCATTTTGCTCTGAAATTATTCAGATGGCAATAAGTATTGTTCAACAATTTGTGGAATTGTCAGTTCTATTTGTAAGCATTGATCTGGTTCATGGCTTGCTGAATCTCACCACTTACCAACAATTTAGTACGTGATAAGGCATGTGCAATAGCATCATCCATTAAGCCTTGTTCACTACTTGGTGCTTTACCTAAGACATGGCCTGAGACACGTTCTTTAGAACCTGGATGACCAATACCAATACGTAAACGATGGAAATTTGGACCAATATGCGGGACGATATCGCGTAAACCATTATGACCACCATGACCACCGCCAGTTTTCAGGCGAATGACACCAGGGTTCATATCAAGTTCATCGTGTGCGATAAGCATTGCTTCAGGAGCAATTTGATAGAATTTGGCGAAGGGAACAACACTTTGACCAGAGAGGTTCATAAAGGTTGTGGGTAACAGCAGACGAACGTCTTGACCTTCGATATTACCACGACCACTGATGCCTTTATATTTAGGATCAGCTTTAAGTTGGATGCCATATTGTTCTGCAAGGCGTTCTACAAACCAGAAGCCTGCATTATGGCGGGTTTGGGCATACTCAGAACCTGGGTTACCCAAACCAACAATCAGTGAAAGTTTACTCACTCATTTACACCATTTAACACTTATGCGCGTTTGAAGTCAGCGTGCATAGGAGTGTTTTTAGCTGGGTGACGTTGTAAAGCTTGGATTTTAACGCTTTCAGCTTTACCGTCGATGTTGATTTCAACAACTTCTTCAAAGAATGCGTTGTTTTCTAAAGCTTTAACAAGTTCGCGAAGTTCCAAAGTAACTGCTACAGGTTCAGCTGCACCACCGTAGATGATTGCTGGTACTTTATTTTGAAGACGAAGGCGGCGGCTCGAACCTTTCCCTTGTACTGCTTCTTCACGTGCTACTGCATTTAATACGAAGTTTGCCATGATAGACATTCCTATTTAAGTTTAATTGACTAGACCTTCGACCAGTCTAGTGATAGAAAGCCCCACCAAAAGGCAGGGCTTTTAAATTTAGCGCTATATTATAGATAAGAATCGAACATTGCGCTAATAGATTCTTCGTTGTTAATACGACGAATTGTTTCAGCAACCATACTTGCAACTGAAACTTGGCGAATCTTACCAAGAGCTTGAGCTTCTTCTGAAAGCGGAATGGTGTCTGTTACAACCAATTCGTCAATCACAGAGTTTTTCAAGTTTTCTAAAGCTTTACCAGAAAGTACTGGGTGAGTTGCGTAAGCAACAACTTTGCGAGCACCAAAAGTTTTTAGTGCGTCAGCAGCTTTACACAATGTACCTGCTGTATCCACCATATCATCAACGATGACACAGTCACGGCCTTTAACGTCACCGATCAAGTGCATTACTTGAGATTCATTCGCTTTTTGACGGCGTTTGTCGATGATCGCAAGATCGATATCACCCATTTGCTTAGCAACAGCACGCGCACGTACTACACCACCAACGTCAGGAGAAACAACCATTAAGTTGTCGTGTGACTGTTGACGAAGATCTGCTAAAAGCGCAGGAGTACCGTAGATGTTGTCTACAGGAATATCGAAGAAACCTTGGATTTGGTCAGCATGAAGGTCGATCATGACAACGCGGTCAATACCAACAGTTGTGAGCATATCTGCAACAACTTTTGCTGTAATTGGCACACGGCTTGAACGTGGACGACGATCTTGACGAGCATAACCAAAGTAAGGAATGACAGCAGTGATACGACCAGCACTTGCACGACGCAAAGCATCAGCCATAACTAAGATTTCCATAAGGTTATCGTTAGTTGGGGCACAAGTTGGTTGTACGATGAATACGTCTTTACCACGAACATTTTCAGTAATTTCGACAGCGATTTCACCGTCAGAAAATTGACCTACAGATGCAGCACCTAGAGGGATGTGAAGGTGGCTAACGACTTTTTGGGCGAATTGTGGATGTGCAGATCCACTAAAAACGACAAGATTGGGCATGAAGCACCCTTGGCGGTTGGCAAATTAGGGAATTAGATGGCAGGGGCGGCTGGATTCGAACCAACGGATGCCGAGATCAAAACCCGGTGCCTTACCACTTGGCGACGCCCCTAATGCGGCAGAACTTTAATATTTTTGCGGTATTTTGTCAAGTTGAAACAACAAAGATACTGCAAATTATGCTCTGTCTTTTTTGAAGTTAATGGCAGGGGCGGCTGGATTCGAACCAACGGATGCCGAGATCAAAACCCGGTGCCTTACCACTTGGCGACGCCCCTAAATTGATGAAATAGCGAATAAAGTAAATGGCAGGGGCGGCTGGATTCGAACCAACGGATGCCGAGATCAAAACCCGGTGCCTTACCACTTGGCGACGCCCCTAATACTTTACAGCAATTACATCTACAGGTGAAAAATGATGGCAGGGGCGGCTGGATTCGAACCAACGGATGCCGAGATCAAAACCCGGTGCCTTACCACTTGGCGACGCCCCTATATCAAACTTCAAAATGACGTAATGGTGATTCTTGTAAACTGCGAACCAAGTAAGATTTACATGGTGCATTTTTCAATATGTCATCAATATTCATATTTTCAGTCACTTCAGTAAATACACAAGCACCTGTACCTGTAAGCTTTGCGGCACCGAACTGATCTAAGTACTGCATTGCTTCATCGACTTCGGGATATAAGCTTCGTGCCACAGGCTCAAAGTTATTTCCAAAATCAGATGGCGTTTCCTGATAGCCGCAAAATTTAGTGGGCTTTGAGTCTCTTGTCAACGTTTTTTGTGAAAAAAGCAGTTGAGTGCTGATAAAACAGTCAGGTTTCAGCACAATGTACTGTTTTTGAGCTAAATCTATGAATGTTAAGTGTTCACCGATGCCTTCAGCCCATGCATTTAGACCATGTACAAACACGGGAACATCTGCCCCAAGTTGTAAGCCGAGTTCTGCTAGTTGTTCAGTATTTAGACCACATTTCCACAGTTGATTGAGCACAATAAGGGTTGTTGCTGCATTGGATGAACCACCACCGAGCCCGGCACCCATCGGAATATTTTTTTCGATGTGGATTTTTTGTGCAGTCAGTGCTTTAGCAAACGGTTTGAGTATTTGAGCAGCACGATAAATTAAATTTTGCTCTAGATTGACGCTGTTTAAGCCCTCAATTTGAATAAAATTTTCATCAGCAGAATTTGCAAGTGGGTGAAATTCCATCCAATCAGATAAATCGATGAGCTGAAAAATCGTCTGCAATTCGTGATATCCATTAGGACGTCGGCCAGTAATGTGCAAAAACAAATTGAGTTTTGCAGGAGAAGGTACACGAATCACAGAAGTCATAGCTCAGCTTTTAGGCAAATTAACGATTTTGAATCACCATTGTAATACGGTTTTCCTGACCGGATTCAAGTGCTTGTTTTAAAATTAACTTGTTCGGTACCGTCGCAGTCTCGTTATAGCTTAGGTCAACCGTCCAACCATCTTCAATAATCTGTTGTGGGCGCTGTGCAGTATCGCGTTGAATTTTTGCTTGTGTGGTTGCAGGGCGCGCCTGTACCCAGTCGACGAGGTGGGTAATGGGAGCTTGCCAACCAGTAGCACGTTCCAGTAATTCTTCAGGTGTTTCTGCTTCAATTAAACCGGTTTTTGCACTGTTTAACTGAACTTGACCGGGTTTACCGCTGATTTGAGTTTTTCCAACACCTAATATGCCACTCAGTTCGATATCATATTCATTGCGGTCTTGAACCCAAGTAAAAAAAGCACTTCCTGACTGTTGTGGCGTGCGCACACCAATCTTACCTTGTAAGTTGAATTGATTTGCAGCGACTTCTTCAGGGCTGGGTTGATCGGGTGTTTTAACATATTGCTGACAACCGGTAAAAAATAAAGCGCAGCAGGTCAGGGCAGATACCCCAAATTTTGAAGATACTTGCATAAACTCTTTCTAACTCTTTTTCATGGGTTGGGGTAACAATAACGAATGTAGTTGCTCTAATTGCGGATCATTCGGATGTTTTTGTTGGAGTTGTTGTAACAACGCGTCAAATTTATTCATATCACCTTGCATGAAGACGGATCGTGCATAGCGAATGCCAATTTTTAAGCTATTACTCAGTTCATACGCTTTGGCCAAAACCGATGCAGAGGTACTAAAATCATTTTGCAAATAGCAAATATAACCGAACGTATCTAAAATTGAGGCTTGCTCAGGAGCATATTCTAAGGCATGTTCGACGTACTTTCGGGCTTCATCTAAGCGTCTATTTTGTACCGCCAAAGTATAGGCATATGCATTTAAATAAGTCGGGCTATTGGGTTCAATTTCAAGTAATTGTTTTAGTAATTGGTCGAGTCTATCTTTATCTTGATGGGCGTCGAGCAATAGAACTTCGGCATAAATGAGCTCTGGATCTTCAGGTAAGTTTTTTACCGCTTCATCAAGTAAACGGACTGCTGCTTTTTTATTGTTCATGCGTTTTAAAATATCTGCCTGAGCAAGATATAAAAAACTGGCATGTTGAGGATAATTAACCCGCTCTTGGGTTAAAAAGCGCAGTGCATCATGCAGCTTATTTTGCTGGCTAAAAATGCTGATCATATTGCGACGTGAAACCGTATAAAGACTACCATCTACAAGGCGATAATAGGCTTTCGCTGTTTCATAATGTTGTTTGCGTTCAGCATTTACCGCGAGATAGTAATACGCCTCATTTTGGTATTTGCTCGAATAGCGTAACTCCACCAAATACTTTTCGGCTTTTTCATAAAGCTCTAAGTCAATACTGGTCAAACCTGCCATAAATAGCGGTTCTTCAGCAGATGGCCATTTCTTTAGTATATCTTCGAGTTTTTCTAGACCTAATTCTGACTGATTGATTTTAATTAAATATTTTGCTTCTGCTAAGCGAACTTCCATATTGTTGCGGTGTTTACGGCTGGATTTTTCGAACCATTTTAAGGTTTCTTCTTCATCACCTAACGACATAAGTAAATTGGCTTTCATTAAGATATAGCCAGTCACTTTCGGGCGTTTTTTCAGTGCTAAATTAATGGTGTCTAAGGCATCAGCAAAGGCACCATTTTGAGCTTGTAAACCTGCGACTAAGACCAAAATAGAGGGATTGGTTTTTTCTTTGCTGGCGGTCAGTGCTTGGATCAGATAAGCACGATCTTCCTCTGACTCAGGGGAAATACCCGCCAAAATTTGTTCTAAATCTGCATTTGGGTCAATGGTTAAAATTTTATCAAGTGTTTCGGCGGCAAGCTCATATTCATGGGCTTTCAAAGCAATATGTGATAAATAAAATAATGCTGGTACATCTTCAGGTTCTTGCACAACCCAATGTGTAGCAATATCTAAGGCTGCTTGTAAATCATTTTGCTCAATAGCAACGTTTAAAGCACGCTGTTTGACCATGGTGGATTTACTTTTGATTGCAAGCACGGTGTAATTATGAAGCGCGGTTGGAATGTCGTTATAAGCTAAGGCAAATTCTGCAATCATACTTTGTTTAATTGCATCATATCCTGAATTTGCATGGTAAACTTCTCCCACGGCCCGAATTGGGGCAGTAGAAGCCATGCTACCAACAAGTAAGAATGTGGTAGAATACTGCTTTATTGTCTGGCCGTTCAGTCGGCTATTTGTTAGACGCAATTTTTCTTGATCCAAGTAATGCTTTTTATGACGCCGATAATGCACAATAGCATAAATTTAGCGAAATGATGATCTGATATGTCTTTCTTTGCATTGGGTGTCAACCATCAAACCGCCTCTGTAGAACTGCGCGAACAGATTGCATTTAACCCTGAAAAGTTAACAGCGCTGCTTGAACAGCAAAGCCATGCACCTGAACTCAATGACATGGTGGTGGTATCTACATGTAATCGTACTGAAGTCTATGCGATGTCTGAAAATGCAGACATGGTATTGAATTGGCTTGCCCAATCAAATGGTATTGATGTAAAGCAATTGTCAAATCATGTGTATCGTTATGAAAATGAACAGGCGGTGACACACCTCATGCGTGTGGCTAGCGGCTTGGATTCGCTCATGCTTGGTGAGCCTCAAATTTTAGGTCAAGTCAAAACGGCTTTGTCCTTAGCCAAAGATGCCGAAACCGTTTCCCCAAATTTAAACCGTATTTTTGAATATGCCTTTTATGCGGCAAAACGTGTGCGTTCTGAAACAGCCGTTGGAAGTCATGCGGTGTCGATGGGCTATGCTGTTGCTCAGCTCGCTTTACAGGTCTTTAGTCAGCCTGAAAAATTGACGGTGATGATTGTTGCTGCTGGTGAAATGAATAGCTTGGTTGCAAAGCATTTGGCCGAAATGGGTGTGGGTAGAATTATTATCTGTAACCGTACACGTGCCCGTGCCGAAGCTTTATCGCAAGAGATTGCTCATCGTGTAGAAGTTGAAATTATTGATTTTGCAGATTTGGCAGACAATTTACATCGTGCAGATGTAATTTCAAGTTGTACCGGAAGCTTGCATCAAGTGATTTATTTTGCGGATGTCAAAGCAGCACTGAAAAAACGTCGTTATAAACAAATGCTATTGGTTGATTTGGCTGTACCACGAGATATTGAAGCCAAAGTTGAAAGTCTAGATGGCGTTTATTTATATGGTGTCGATGACCTGCAAACTGTCATTGAAGAAAATTTGGCTCAGCGTCGTCAGGCGGCAGTTGAAGCCGAAGTGATGGTCAATCAGCTTGCGACAGATTTAATCACACAGCAAAAAGTGAATTTGGCTGGTTCGACGATTCATGCATACCGTGAACATGGTGAGTCATTACGTCAAGAAGAACTGACTTTGGCGCTGAATCGTCTACAAAAGGGTGAAGATGCTGCGAAGATTATGCAAGAAATGTCGCATCGTTTAACCCAAAAGCTGCTGCATCCAACCTCTATTGTGCTGCGTAATGCGGCGATGGCGGAAGACCCAGCATATTTTGAAATGATAGAGCAAGATTTAGTTAATGTGGCTGAAAATCGCCGTAAACCAAAGAAATAAATAAGCTGATTCATTGAAAAGTATGTTGTTCACAGCTTGAACTTGAAGTTAAAACTTAATCTTCAAGGAGTGTGAGCGATCTTTTTTTATCAATATCATAAATACGTTGTTTTAAATTACGCATTTCTGCAAGGCTAGAAAACTTATTCGACTTGATCTTGAGTTGTAAGAATTGATATTGCAATTTTGTCGATAAATCTGCTGCGAGTTTATCTGCTTGTTCAGGTGATGATGTATAGTCACTGATATTGGCATGCTCTAAAATATGTTGTAATTCATGATGATGTGCTGCGCAAGCACCGAGTACATAATAGGTCGATAACTCTGGGTCATCAGGCAATTCATCAAAAATCACATTGAAAATATTTAAAACGTGATAAAGCAAGAGATCTTGTGAAACTAAGGCGCGTAAAGGCTCAAAATGAATGTAGAGATAAGGATGATTGATTAAAATCGCAATCACATATTCTTCAGCATCAATTTTTGTACTAAAGCTCAGAGACGCATCATTATTGACTTGAGGCTGCCACTTTCGGCTAAACCCTAATTTTTCACGGAAATATTGTTGTAGCAAATAACGATATGAACCACCTTTCGGTAACAGTTCAGTCAGTTGTCTCAGTTCACCCATCACCTGACTTTTACCTTCAGGCGAAGCAACATTATGATTTTGCGTTAAATGTGCAAAAACAAATTCAGAAAGTAGCGGTGAGGTGTCCAATAAACGTCGAAAATTTTCGATACCTTCACGACGGATCAATGAATCTGGGTCATGGTCATTCGGCAAAACAAAGAATTTAAGTTCTCGTCCATCATTCAGTAATGGCAGGGCAATTTCAAGCGTACGACGAGCTGCTTTTTGACCCGCGGCATCACCATCAAATGCAATGGTAATACGGCTATTTTGCTTAAATAAAATGTTTAAATGTTCTGTATTACTGGCTGTCCCAAGAGTTGCTACAGCGCCATGAATGCCATATTGCTGAAGGGCAATGACATCCATATAACCTTCGACCATTAACCAGTCTTGGGCTTTTTGTTTACGGCCTTCATATAAACCATAAAGTAACTGGTTTTTATGGAAAACTTCAGAGTCTGGAGAGTTGATATACTTCGGTTTGATTTCATCATTTAGGGCACGACCACCAAAACCGACCACACGACCTTTCGCATCTCGAATCGGGAAAATCACCCGCTCGCGCAGTAGGTCAAAGTCACGACCACTGTCACTGGTTCGAATCAAACCGAGAAGTTTGAGTCCTTCGATATCTTGTGGAAAGGCTTTTTCTAAATGTTGCCAATCTTCAGGGGCATAGCCTAAACGCCAATAGGCAATGGTGTCTGCACTGAGACCCCGTTGTTTAAAATAAGCTTGCCCGATTGGACTGAGCGGAAGTTGTTGCTCATAAAACTGTGCGACATTTTCCAGCAAGTCATATAAGTTTCCGTCTTGCGGCACATCTTCAAAACCATTGGTAACTTGGTCAAAGTGAGCAAAGGGATCGTTCCCATAAAACGCATCTTCGTTATTTTGAAACTCAGCAAATGGGTCGTGTTCGAAATTTACTGCAGCAGGATTTGTATCGGTTTCGCCTGTTTTGTGCGGCAGAGCTTTTGCTTCGATTGCAGGTTTTTGTACAGGTTTTGGTTTAGATTCGCGTTTATATTTGAGTTTATTGGAATCGTTATTGTCTTTCGGTAGTTCAATACCCGTTTGGCTAGATAAATCCTTCATTACTTCGATGAAGTTACGGCTACCAATATCCATTAAAAAACGGATGGCATTACCATTGGCCTGACAACCAAAGCAGTGAAAATATTGTTTATCACGATAGACATGGAAAGATGGCGATTTTTCCTGATGGAATGGGCAGCATCCTGAGTAGGTGCGTCCAGTCTTTTTCAATTTCACAAATTGACCAATCACATCGACAATATCGGTGCGATCTAAAATTTGATCAATTGTATGTTGAGGAATGGCCATGCTGTTTTATCTGTCTATCTATTGAATTTGGGCAGTTCGTGAAATATGTTGAAATCAGCAATGCTGTAAGTTCAGGTGGAGATGCAGTACAGCATCGTCCATCGAACTATTGTATACCTTTTAATCTAACCGAATCTGTAGATCCTGAAAAGATAAAAGGGCAAGTATTCTAACTTGCCCTTTGTGAAAAATCGACCTTCGTTGCGACTATATTATTCAGCTTATTCTGACGACTCAGTTTTTTCGCTATGAGGACGATCCAATAAGCCAAAGCTTAAACGATTGGTTAAACTGCGTTTTTCTTCATCGGTTTCAACTACGTCTGTAGAGGTTTGCTCAGACATCGTCTGTGCTTCTTTACCGAAAATACCCAAAGTTGCACGGTTAAGGAAGCTGCCTTCACTACGTGCAGCACGCATATTGACCGTACCGTCTGACTTCACAAGTTTTGGATAGTTCAGTTTAAGTACTTCAATGTATTGCTGAGACGTGGTTTTATCACCAAGTTTGTCGTAACCATAGGCTACAGTCGCTAGAGCTTCTGGAACTTGCGGTGCTTGCGGATAATGTTCGATCACCCAAAGTGAACGTTCAACAGCAGCTAACCATGCTTTACGCTTCACATTAAAACGTGCCGCATTCATTTCGCTTTCAGCCAATTCTTGACTGATGAACTTCATACGTTGTGCGGCATCGACTGCATATTCGCTCGATGGGTAGCGACGGATAAAGTCGACAAAGTTTTGATAAGCCACTTTGAGATAGCTCACATCACGATGCGATTGCTTTAAAGAAGTATAGCGAAGTAAACCGTTGTAGTTTTGCTCCATGTTTGAAACACCACGCACGTAGTACGCATAATCAACTTGCGGATGTTGTGGGTTCATACGAATAAAACGGTCTGCAAGTGCAATCGCACCTTCATAGTCTTTTTGCTGAAACTTTACATACAATAGTTCAAGTTGTGCTTGCTGCGCATAGTTACCTGTAGGGTAGTAGGTCTCTAGAGCTTCAAGGTGTTTTGCTGCATCTGTATATTGGTTACGTTCAAGCGCTTTTTGTGCTTTTTCGATATAAATCTGTTCGCTTGATTGTGGACCTGTGTCGACCACTTCTTTCTTTGGATTACTGCTACAGCCTACCATTGCCGATGCAATGCCTATTGTTAGAGCAAGCATTGTCATTTTATATTTTGGTAGCGACATAAAAATTCCTCTGTTAATACGGGCAATGAGCTACAATTGAACTATTAAACCACTTTTGTCTGAATGAGCAAATGAGTCAAGCACAATCTTCCAATTCTAATTTCCCTGAAACTGATTTCAATTTACTTGAAGATTCTGAGGATGCAGATAACCATACTTCAGACTCAACTGCAACACGTTTATCGTTGCAATTTCAATTGGATGAAAGCTATTTAGGACAACGTATTGATCAGGTTTCAGCACTGGTTTGGACTGATTTTTCTCGTGAAAAGCTAAAACAGTGGCTCAAAGAGGGCCATTTGTTGGTCAATGGTAACACTGTGAAACCAAAGTACAAATGCGAAGGAACAGAGTTACTGACTTTAGACGTCGAGTTAGAAGCACAAACCCGTAGCTTACCTGAAGATATTCCACTTAATATTGTCTATGAAGATGACGATATTATGGTGATTAATAAACCTGTCGGTATGGTTGTTCATCCAGGCGCTGGAAACAGTACAGGCACATTGGTGAATGCAATTTTGCACCACTACCCAAAATCTTCAGAGTTGACCCGTGCAGGTTTGGTGCATCGTATTGATAAAGACACCTCAGGTCTGTTGGTGGTTGCGAAAAACCTCGAATCCCAATTTTCTTTAAGTAAGCAATTGGCGAAGAAATCGGTTTACCGTATTTACGATTTGATCGTATATGGCAACATTATTGCTGGCGGTACAGTGGATGAGCCGATTAAACGTCATCCTGTTGATCGCATCAAAATGGCAGTCTTGCCGGGCGGTAAAGATGCGGTGACTCACTACAATGTGAAAGAACGTTTCCAAAACTTTACCCGCGTTCAAGCACGTCTAGAAACGGGTCGTACTCATCAAATTCGTGTGCATTTCACTTATATCGGTCATGGTCTCGTTGGCGATCAAGTGTATGTACCACGTGTACGTATGCCTGCAGGCGCGTCGATGTTATTAGATGACACTTTACGTGGCTTTAAACGTCAAGCCTTACATGCGGTTAAATTGGGTCTCGTTCATCCACGTACAGGAGAAGACATGATGTTTGAAGCACCATGGCCTGAAGACTTTAATCAATTGGTTGAAGTTTTACGTAGCGAAAACAAAGCGTATTAAGTTTTAAAACTGATTTACACGCCATAGATAGAAAAGGACGGCAACATGCAATTTGTTCAGGGACTTCCACAGGGTGTTTTTGTGGGACAAACTCGAGTTCATCATGATCAGACGCAACCCGCTGAACAGCCTGAGCTGGCAGGATTTAATCTGGCATTGCATGTAGGTGATGATGCAGCGCGTGTGCAAAAGCACCGGATGCAATTGCTCAAAGACTTTGCTGAATATGGCGTGAATAAAATCAGTTGGATGAACCAAACACACAGTACGCTTTGCCATCGCATTGATGAACAGATCAACTTTGTTGCACCTGAAGGCGATGGTATGGTCACGCAGTCTAAACACCATGCCCTGATGATGATGACTGCAGACTGCTTACCCGTGGTTTTGGGTAATGCTGACGGGACTGAAGTTGCCAATCTGCATGCAGGTTGGAAGGGTCTGGCTAATGGTATTGTGGAAAACACCATTGCAGCCATGCACACTCAGCCAACATGGGCTTGGTTGGGGGCAGCCATTTGCCAAGAGAGTTTTGAAATTGGCACAGAAGTCAAAGCTGCCTTTTGTTCCAAATACCCAGAACTTGAAAGTGCATTTAAAGCTGGTGTAAAGGAAGGCAAATATTATGCTGATCTTTATGCGATAGCGCGTTATATTCTTGCATTACATGGGGTTAAAGCTGTAACCGGTGGCGACCAATGTACCTTTTTGCAAGCTGAAGAATATTTTTCTTATCGCCGAGAAGCGAAAACAGGACGTATGGCAACATTCGTCTTTATGCTTTGAAAATGCTAAACTTGACTGAATCTATCGACTTTTAAATGTTATGTCTTTGACTGCTAAATCTCTTGCTGTTGTTTACCACAGTCCCTATGGGCACACTGCCAAAGTGGCGAATTTCATTGTACAAGGTGCAGAAAAAGCCGGTGTAAAAGTCCATCTCATGAATGTAGAGCATGTGGATTGGGACGAATTGGACAGTGCAGATGCCATCGTTTTTGGATGCCCAACCTATATGGGCAGTATGAGTGCGGCAATGAAATTATTCATGGAGCAATCATCTAAACGCTGGTTAGCACGGACATGGCAAGGCAAGTTGGCTGCTGGTTTTACCAATGGTGGCGGCTTAAGTGGTGATAAATTGGCAGTATTGCAGCAAATTAATTTATTTGCCATGCAGCACGGCATGTTGTGGAGTGGTCTTCCATTGATGCCAACTGGACGGAGCACAACAGATTTAAATCGGATGTCGAGCTTTTTAGGTTTGATGACACAATCTGATAATGCGCCTGTTGAAGTCACTCCACCTACGGGCGATTTAGAAACCGCCATTTGGTTTGGTGAATATCTGGGGTTGTTGTTAAATAAAGTTAATTAATTTGTAAATAAATTATTTGAACTATCATTTATAAATCTTTGAAAACCCTAGTGATGGAAATATTACTGGGGTTTTTTATTGGCCTAAAATCTGTGAAAATTGGCATTTCGTATAACTAATATGTGATGTGAGTCACATATTACCATTCATTTGCGCCAAAGCTATTGATTTAATCTTCTCATAAATTTCACTCTGGATGAGTGGTAAATATTAAAAAGGATTAAACAATAGTAATGGCATTGACCTTATGTGTTTCTGACGTTGTTTTTGCAGCAGAAGGCTTGGTGGGATTAGCCGATGAAGAATTGTCTGCCATCAATGGTGCGGCATTGATGAATATGTCCTATACCGATCCTATTTTGGTCAACCAACAAATGGTCGATGAAAATATTGGTTTCTACAAACTCAGTTTAGATGCCGTCATGGATTTGAACGTCAATGTCAAAAGTTTGCAACTCGGCTGTGGTGGGGTAAATGGGTCAAATGGCTGTGATATTGATATTCGTCATCTAGCGCTGAGTGGTAATGTAACGTTGACCGATGCCAATGGTAATCCCGTCTTTAATGGTGATCGAGCGTCAACAAGTGCCAAACTAAAAAATCCATTTATTGAATTTGCAATTAAAAACCCTAAACAAGCCGCTTTACGCGAAGTTAAAGGCTTTCGTGTCAGTGCTGAATCAATTACAGGTTTACTGACCACTGGTATTCAAAACACGGGTGTGCCGACAGACGGGATTAAGTCACTGAGCGGTTATATGAAAATTGCACCGACTACAGGGACAGCAAAGACCCAAGCCGCGATCTTTGGGGATAGCAGTGGCGAGACTTTATCCGGTAACTTGGTGATTAATACGATTTGGAACAATGATCGTAGCTTTGTCAGCCAACCTGAAAATAGTCAAGGATTAAAAATTCCTTCAATGAATGTGCCGTTTACCGTCCCTGAAATTACCATCAACGGAAAACGACAAACTCAAGCCGTTGCCAAAAATATCAGTGCGACTGTACCGTCGATTCAACTCAACCGTGATAGTGGTAGTTTGCAGGTCAAACTTGACCGTAATTTGTTATGGGTAGAAGGGGCGCAGTTCTTTATGGATTCGGGTTCATCAATTGATGGTTTGAAAATGAACATTACCTTTGAGCAAGCCTTAAATATGATTCATAACATTCCATTAAATGGCACAGCAGGTTATTTATCGCTTCAATCTCAAGATATCAGTTGGCCAGATGCCAATGCAGATGATATTGCACGTACAGGTTGGTGGATGTCATTTAAAGACCCGATTAATATTGGCAAATTAAATCCAACATCTGAAGTAGATATTTCAGGCGTCTTGCCACAAGTTGCACAAAAAGTATCGCAAATTTTAACCAATGAACCGATTTATATTCCCTTAGGTTCTGCTGTTGGTGCAGCATTTGGTCTACCGATTTATAAAAATGTCGGTTCAATTAGCCTCAGCAATGCCGGTGCGGCCAATTTAACTTTAAAAAATCAGGTCTTGGGGAATCAGGAAGTTCGAACAAACTGTTTTGGTGGGTTGAAATTCTGCTAAAAATTATTTGTGAGACATCATTTGTCTCACAAAGTTGATATGCTCATTTTTAACTTGATGAGCATATCTGAGTACAATGAAAAAAATACAATCTAAATTGATAAATAGAATATTAGCTTTATATAAGATAATTCCGAGATTTCCTCAAGAACAGGTTTCTATATCTACATTAAAGAAAAAAGTCAGTAGTAACTATTCAGAATGTATTGATGAACTTTCATTAATAAAAGCTATACGGAGAGATCTTGATTTATTACCAGAACTTTTAATTTCTGGAGAACTTATTTTAAAAGCGGGCAAAGGAAATCAACCTGCAACTTATCAGCTCAGCCAAGATGCGTGTATAGAGCCAATGTCTAAAGAGCTAGCACTTATTTTGGTTATGGCAAATGAATATTTACATCATAGTCTGCCTGATGAAATTTATACAAAAGTTGAGGGTTTTTTTCAGTCTGCTGAATTGCAACTTCAGCAAAATACAAAATTGAATGGCTGGAATAAGCGTGTGCGATTTATTCCTGATGGATATGGGGAGATAGAGAAAGCGCAACATCATATCGAAATTCAACAGTTAGTTTATAAAGCATTATTACAAGGTGATGTTTGGCTTAAAGCAAAATATCGAAAAGAAGGTACGCAGCAAATAGGAAACTATACGTTAAAGCCACAAGGAATTGTCCAATTTGGGCAAAAACCATATTTGATGGCAAGTAAAATAGATTCTAAAAAAAGTGTATTAAGAACATTTAATATTTTAAATTTTGAATTTTTAGAAATAGTTCCTGAGAAAATAGCAATTGATATAGATGCATATGATTTAGATGATTTAATTGAAAAACGCGAGTTTGAAGATGCCTATTTTAACCGTGAAGAAATTGACATTTTTTTTGTGTTTCAAGAAATATTATTGGATGAGCTGACGCGTAATCCTTTGGGTGATTGTCAATCTATAGTAAAAATAGATGAAGGTTATTATGAATTAAATACAAGTTGTATTTTTACAATGAGCCGTATGGATTGGTTAATTCAAAATGCTGAGTATATACAAATTATAGGACCCGATGAATTAAAGGAGGAAGTTGCGGATCGGATAATGAGAGCAGCTGAAAAGCATGAAGTTTTTAACCAATTAAATTTTGGAGATTATGAGTAATGTCTTCAAAAATATCTATGATTAACCAACTTCTTCATTTATCTGAATTAGTAAACTCATGTTATTTGATAGAAGAAGTGCTTAGTGAAAATTTATATTTAGCAATAGAACAGTTGATCCGTAATGATCAAAATAAACGATACCCTGATGTGCGCTGGCATACGGTTAGATGGGATGTCTGCGCAAACTTTGAGTATAAAGAAATTTGGTTTTCTCCGATTTTGGGGAGTAATATTCAAACAAATCACCAACATTTAAATATAGATGAGTGCTATGCATTTTTTAAGTTAACGATTCAGAATCATGATAAAAAAGAAGTTTATTTGGATGATTATTTTGCAAATAACGGAAATCGTTTACCAACGGTAAATTTTTTTAATCATACAAATGGTTTTGTTTGTATTCAATTTCATTTAAATAAAAACATGATATACAAGAATGATCAACAAACATGCATTTCAAAAGCAAGGAGTTGGAAAAAAAAGAGGAATGAACTTATTCAGCAATACGGTGAGCTCACAACATTTGGTTTTAAATTAAATGAAAGTGAAGGTTATTGGTATTTAATTATTGAAACTCTTGATCCAGTTCAAGTCGCTACGGATTTTGAGAATAAAGAATTTATAGGTTCACTGGATCCTGTTAAAGATGCCTTTAAAAAAATATATCAGGCTTTAGATATATTTGATTTAATTGAAAAGAAGGCAAAATTATTAATTTAAAAACGATTTAGAATGTTGGGGGTATAATTGGAATTTCAGGATATAGCGAAAAATTCCTCTGAGAATTTTTTAACACATAGTGTATGTTTAATGGAAACTGAAATAGTTTCTGCTAAAGAACAGAATTGTTCGAAACAGTTAGAAGCTTTTTTTAAAGCTTGGCAAAAGATAAGTCTTGATATACCAACACCTGAAAAAGTCATCAGTGTTGATCATTTGAATTTAAGCAGGTTTTTTGATGCCTATAAGAAAGCCTTATTTCCTGTTCTAGAAGCTAGAGAAGCAGGCTTATTACTAAATGTCTGGAAAAATTCAGGTTTAGGCAGTGATGAAGTTCGTAATTCAAAGGTTTTGAAATGGTTTCTAGATTGTAGTGGTGATCATGGTCAAGGTAATAAGATACTATTACAATTTTTGAAACTGTTAGAAGCTCCTTTTTGTGATTTTCAATCAGAATTTTATTCTACTATCGAAGAATGTTGTCCGTTAGGTAATTTAGAAAGTAGAGTGGATATAGAAATTGATGCTCTAGAGTTTCTATTATTTATTGAAATAAAAATTCATGCAAATGAGAGTTTTCAGCAATTAGAGCGTTATAGAGGAATTGCAAAGAAAAAAGCTGCAGGAAGACCTTGGTTAATCGTTTATTTAACAAAAGATGGAAAGCTACCAACAGATTATTTAGATAATGCTGAGGGGTTACGTGGGCTTTCATGGGGAAGAATGGCTAAAGCATTTAAAAAATATGCCAATAGTCAGAACTTAAATAATCGAAGCCTATGGCTATTAAGCCAGTTTGCTGATCATACAAAAATGTTTTAAAAAATTGAAATTAGGAGAATCAAATGAACAATATGCAAGCAGTGGAACTTATCATCAAGAATATTGAATATTTGGAGGATGCAAAAAAACTATTAGAAGGTGAAATTTCTGAAAAAATATGTGCAGCTTTAGACAGTAAAATACATAATTTTATCGACGATTTTGAAGATAAATGGGAGGGAGTATTTAATTTTTATGATAACTGTTATAGCCAATTTGCACCTGAAAAATGGCGAGTAACAAATGGTGATACCTTTAAACACCAGCAGTTTTATGCGAGATACTTTTTAGGCTATGAAAGTGATGAAACTGGTGGAGATTCGACGGAATGGTTTTTAACGGCTTTACTAAAAAATGATAAAGAGAAGTTGGTTTTCAATTTTTATCCTTGGAGAGAAAATTTTATAAAATGTACGGTAAAAGATTGGAAGGATTTTGCGAGTGAAAGTAATCAAATGTATCAGCAAATTGAAGAATTTGGCTTTAAATATAATGCAAAGCAAGGAAGTTGGTACTTAATTATTGATGGAATTGATCCAGAAAAACTAATTGAAAATTATAAAAATGAAACAATTGAAGATGCTTTAGAACCTTTTGAAATCGCATTAAAAAAATTACAGCAAGCACATCCGTATTTCGACGCAATTGTAACATCTGCGAAAAATAAATTTAACAATGAAGCAATTGGTGTTGTGTAGATTATGAATGAAATTTTTTGGGAAAATTATCCATCTAGTTCAGTAAAATTAACAAGTAAAGATGACAGAATATTTTTATTATTTGAAGGTAAATCGACTGAATATGGGCGTTACTTTTCAGGAAAAATTGAGTTGCACCTTTCATTAGAGGAACAGGTCGCTTCGGGTTTAATTCAATATCGTTATCAGGATGGTTTAGAGGAAGAGTTTGCTTATAAATTGACAGGTGCATTTGAAGATGACTCTTGGGAATACTTTACGGGTAACTGGGAAGAAAATGGTGAACTTGAAACTTTCGAAGCCTTATTAGAAATTGGTGAGCAAGAGGTATTGAATGCTGTTGATGTAGAAGTTGATAAAGAGGCAGTTGTCTTTGATCACCTTACAGCAGAAATAAATATTGCTAAGAAAAAAACCATTGACCGTCATGGTGCTATGCGACAACGAGCAGCAAGAAGTGACGCAAGAGTAAGAAAAATTCAAAGAAGTATTGAACTTTATTATGGTTTACCTCAAGGCTCGGTACGGCTTGTAAATCCTGATAAAAGCATAATCCACCCTTCCGCAAAAATAGGTACCCTTCGTGGAAGATGGATAAGTGAGGACGCTTAACCATAAAAAAACCTCCATTTTGGAGGTTTTTTTATTGAACTTATTTATGAAAAATACGGGCTTTATCGCGCTGCCAATCACGGTCTTTTTCCGTCGCACGCTTGTCGTGAAGCTGCTTACCTTTTACTAGGGCGATTTCAAGTTTGGCATGAGGACCTTTCCAGTAACATGCCAAAGGCACACATGAATAACCTTTTTGGTTAATCGCACCTTGTAGTTTTTCAATTTCACGGCGGTTCAGCAATAATTTACGTGTACGTGTTGCTTCAGGCACCACATGTGTCGAAGCACTCAGTAAAGGTTGCACTTGAGCGCCGAATAAAAATGCTTCACCATTTTTAAACGTAATATAGCTCTCTACGATAGTCATACGACCCGCACGCATTGATTTGACTTCCCAGCCTTGTAATGAAAGACCCGCTTCAAATTTTTCTTCAATGAAATAATCGTGACGCGCACGCTTATTTAGGGCAATCGTACTGCTACTATTTTTTTTAACTACTGCTTTCGTCATAATCAAAAACTTCCAAACTTAGCACTATTGTACCCGAACTTTGAATAAGATGAAGTTTTTAAATTTACAAGCTGACTTCACCTATAAATCAAGATTTTGTTAAAATACCCGTCTACAAAATAACAGAGTACAACTGGATGTCTAAAACTCGTGTAATTTATCCGGGCACATTCGATCCAATTACTAATGGTCATATCGACTTAGTGACACGTGCATCACGCATGTTTGACGAAGTTGTCGTGGCAATTGCAATTGGACATCACAAAAACCCTGTGTTTAGTCTGGAAGAACGTGTTGCACTAGCGCAAGAGTCTTTAAGTCATTTGTCAAATGTTGAGTTTGTAGGTTTTGATGGGCTGTTGGTCAACTTCTTTAACGAGCAAAAAGCAACAGCCGTATTACGTGGTTTACGTGCAGTTTCAGATTTTGAATATGAATTTCAATTGGCAAATATGAATCGCCGTTTGGATAGTAAATTTGAAGCGGTGTTCTTAACCCCATCAGAGCAATATTCGTTTATTTCATCTACGCTCGTGCGTGAAATTGCACGTTTAAATGGTGATGTCACTCAGTTTGTACCACAAGCTGTTGTGGAAGCCTTTAAGCGTAAACAACAGCAAGGTTGGTAGAGTGTCTTTATATATCACTGATGAATGCATCAACTGCGATGTCTGTGAACCTGTATGCCCCAATGAGGCGATTTTCATGGGGGAGCTCATTTATGAGATTAACCCTGATTTGTGTACGGAATGCGTTGGGCATCACGATAAACCGCAGTGTCAGTTGTTCTGTCCAGTGGATTGTATTCCATTGGATCCGGCACATCCTGAAACTCAGGAACAGCTTCAACAAAAGTACGAAAAACTAACTGCTCAAAAAACATCAAGCAATTAGTTGTCAGATTTGTTAGAATGCGCCCCGAAGTGAACCAGACGATCGCTGCTGTGTATAGGTCTCCGTGACTAAAGCAGGGGAGGAAAGTCCGGGCTTCATAGGGCAAGGTGCCAGGTAACGCCTGGGCGGTGTGAGCCGACGGAAAGTGCAGCAGAGAGTAGACCGCCTTCATTATGGTTTCGAGTAATCGAAATCGGAGGTAAGGGTGAAAGGGTGCGGTAAGAGCGCACCGCGTGTCTGGTAACAGTTCACGGCATGGTAAACCCCACCGGAAGCAAGACCAAATAGGGATCCTTTAGGCATGGCCCATGCTGGATCCGGGTAGGTCGCTTGAGCGTATGAGTGATTGTACGCCTAGAGGAATGATCGTCCTCGACAGAACCCGGCTTATCGGTTCACTTCAACAAATTTTGATCAAATACGCGCATTATGGGCTTGACGATATTTAAATATCCCTCCATAATGCGCGCACAGTTTAAGGCTATGTAGCTCAGTTGGTTAGAGCACCGCACTCATAATGCGGGGGTCACAAGTTCAAGTCTCGTCATAGCCACCATATTCAAAAAAAGACCACTCCGATTGAGTGGTCTTTTTTTGTTTCGACGTTTTAAAATCGAAAGTTTTATCATCATAACTGATGTTAAGCAGTAATATCAGAAGCGCTATTTGATTCAAATAAAAGAACGATACGCGGTAAGGTCATCCGCAAGTGTTTGAGACAAGACTATATCTATTCAAAAATATTTTTTGCGATACTTTGAATAATTTGACGCTAGTGAACGAGTTTTGTCGGTGAGGTGCATTGCACCGCAATATGGTTTCCTTGCGAAGCACGCTTCTCATTTTGCCGAATGAGAAACAACGTTTCGTAAGAGTACCTCCAGCTGAAGGCTAATCCCTTTATTTAAACCCTAGATGTAAGACTCCGTCGAATAGGCTTAAAAATCATTTTTTAAAAAAATACGTCATTATTTTAAAGGCGTAACATCAGATCTTAAATATCATCGATAGACAAAACGACGCATACCTGCACGTAAGGCAAATGCGCCATGCATATATACGCCACCGAGCCAATACGGCACATTGTAAATATCTTCATGGCGATATTTAACTAAAGTAAACTCAGCCAATAGTCCTTCAAAGAACATGCCACCAATGGCAAGCATGATGGCCAATATCAGTAGCCATGTACGCTCATAGCTAAATAGCCAGCGAATAAAAAAGCTCAGGTAAAAAATCCAACAAAGTGCTTCGGGATGAAAATTACCAAATCCGCTGAGTATGTAGACGATGGCAAATAGTATTAGGCTCTCGACGAGGGGCGCAGTGCCGTCATGATGACAACTGAGCTGAGTCATCACATAGTGTTTAAGTAGTTGTGTAAGTTGAATATAGCTAAATGCCATGAAAGCAAAGGCAATAAAAAAGCCGGGGAATACCCACCAAGCCTGATGGAAAAATAATGGGTTGGGATAACTAAGTGTTTTTGTATAGACATGAATCGCATCGCAAAAAGTTGCGACGACTGCTGCCAGCAGGGCAAGTATAAATATGCCTGAGAATTGAGTGGTTCTCGTCATCATTCATCCTGAAAAGTGGGTCTTTTTATTTTATGAGTTCTTTATAGTCTGAATTTGAGGAAAAGGCTATGACAAGTTACGAGATGCTCATGGGTTAAATGTTAATTTATAGCGCTACTGCTATACTCAATACATAGTTAACTTGATGAATATAAATAGAAATGATAGATAACCAATTGAACTGGGCTAAAGATAATTTTGAGAATATTGAAACTGCATGGGAAGGCGATCTTTGGGATCGCCGTCGCTTAGGAGAGCAACTTACAAATTACGTCGATCGCTTAAATTGCGGAGCTGTTCTTGCTTTGGATGCACGATGGGGTGAGGGAAAAACGTGGTTTGTTCGTCACTGGGCGAAACATTTAGATGATACTCAGCATAACGTGATCTATTTGGATGCATTTGCTAATGATTATTTGGAAGATCCTTTTTTAACGATTGCCGCTGAAATAAGTCAAACTTTTAAAGAATCAAAAGAAATTGATGATAATGAAATTAAAGATTTTAATGCTAAGACTGCTTCAGTTTTAATATCGTTGGCTGCTGTTATACCAATGATTGCAGCTAAAGCTGGGATGCATTGGATTGGCTTGGGTGGAGCTGGAGAAGCATTTAAAGAGATATATGAAGAAGGAAAAGAGTTGTATGACACAGCAAGTAAGGAAATAGCTGCAAAAGTTAAGGAGAAAATCGAAAAGAAAATAGAGAATCATCAAGTTGAGAAACAAACAATTCATGACTTTAAGAGAGAACTTGCTGAATTAGCTGGAAAATTAGATAAACCTTTAGTTTTTATTATTGATGGGTTAGATCGTTGTCGGCCTGATTTTGCGATACGATTAATTGAAAGGATTAAACATTTCTTTGATATTCCTAAAATTGTTTTTATATTGGTCATGGATAAAACTCAATTTTCGAAAGTGATATGCCATAACTATGGTTATGATGAAAGTCTTGGTGAAGAATATTTAACAAAGTTTATTGATTTTACGATCGAATTAAAACATGCAAAAGATACTGAAAACTTTGAGCTTATTATAAAAGAACAGCTATTTAAAATTGGAGAACTTAAGTTAGTAGATGAGCTAACAGAACTTTATTATTGTTTATTAGATCTCTTTCATAAATCAAAAAACGATCTTCTTTTTGGTTAATATTTGCACTCCGGATTTCTTAGCATTCGTGCATAATCTGCGGATGAAATACATCGATTCAAACAAGCTTTCTGATCCTCAG